>DASRER010000039.1 GCA_035651995.1 Terriglobales bacterium
AAATACTCCCAGGCGGTGCCGTAAGGGCTGTAGTCCTCGCGTACCGTCCCCCAGGCGCGCTCACTCAGGTACGGGCCCCAGCGCTTCCAGTGCCGGGTGCGCTCGCGGCTTTCGGTGAGGCGTTCATCAACGGCGCAGCCCGCCCGGCGCGATCCGTCGCTGCTGGAGATGATCGAATTTTTGTCGCGTGGCGTCATCGCGACTTTGGCACATCGAGGCGACCTGGTTAGGCTACGCGCACCACCGTGCCGTCCACAAGAAAAGCTCTCTTGACCGTTCTGATAACCTCACATTGATCGTTGCAGCGATCGAGAACGACCGTGGGAGAAGCGCTCCGCCGGCGGATTCAGCAATCGCGTTTTCGCAGCCCGACGCAGGAAGCTATGCTCAACCTGATCGTGGCGGCGGCGCACGTGCGTGAGCGCGTCGACCGCGTTTGTTCCCGCTACGGCATCACCATGGGGCAGTACAACGTGCTCCGCATCCTGCGCGGCGTGCATCCTGAAGGCCATCCTCGCTGCGAAATCATCCGCCGCATGCTGGAGCGCGCCCCCGACGTCACGCGCCTGGTCGACCGGCTGGAAAAGCAGAGGCTGGTGGCGCGCGACCGCTCCGAGCGCGACCGGCGACTCTCCCTCACCCGCATCACTCCCAGGGGCCTGCGCCTGCTGGAAACAATCGAGCCGGTGCTGGAGCGCGAAGTGCAGCGCGAATTTTCCGAGCGCGTCTCCCGCGACGACTGCCGCGAACTGTCGCGCATCTGCGAAAACATCTACGGGGAATAGGCGTTTGTCAGCCGCCCAGGCCGCAGTTCTTCGGCTGGGTAAACTTGCGCATGCGGATCTCGGTGCCGCCGTTGCGGTACTCCACGTGGTCCATCAGCTGGTTGATGAGGAACACCCCGCGTCCATTGCGCTCGTAGAGCTGCCGGCCGTAAAGCGGGCTCGGCAGCCGCGCGGGATCGAAGCCCTCGCCCGGATCGCGCACAATCACCAGCAGGCCATGCTCATCGTCGCACGCCACGCAGCATTGCACCTGCTTGCTGGCGTCGCCCCGCGCGCCGTGCACCACGGCGTTTGCCAGGGCTTCCCGCAGCGCCAGCTCCACGTCCTGCTCCTGTCCGCAGGCGCAGTTCACCGCCGCCACGACTTTCATCACTGCATCGACAACCTTGTTGAGCCCGCCCGCGTCGGCAGGAAATGACAGGCTGGCGCGCAGCCTGGTGCGGTCGGAGTCGAAGTCGCAGTGCAGCAGCCCGGGACTGGACATGTCTCGATCCGGAGAAATTCTACTCTCCCGTCAAGCCGTATTCCCTTGCGCCCATCCTGGCGCCTCGCGCAGCAGCCGTTCCACCACTTCCACCAGCTCGCCGGCGCGGCTGCCCTTGCTGAGGAATTCGTCCACGAACTCCAACCCCTGGGGTCGCTCCGGATACCCGGAGAGCACCAGGATCGGCGCAGCCGGCCGCGCCTGGCGGATTCGGGCCAGGTAATCGGCGCCCTCGACGCCGCGCAGCAGATCAGACACCACCAGGTCAACTGCTTGGCTGGCCACCACCCCCAGCGCCTCTTCACCGGTCCCGACCGCGATCACTTCGTGACCGGCGCGGCGGAGCACGATCGAATGCAGCTCGAGTATGTCGCGCTCGTCGTCAATGCACAGGATGCGGGCCATAGGCGTGGCCGAGCCTCCGGGACCCCCGTACCGCCTCGATGATCGGGGCGGAGATTACCACTCGTTTATCTAAAACACCAGAAATTGATAACGAACACGTACATAACCTTGTTACTAGTAGCGCTCCCGACTGCGATTTTGACACTAAGTCACTTCCCACGCGGATTGGGCCTCAGTAGAATCTGCCCTGCCGAACAGCCACATCGGTTTAGCCGACACTCGCCTGCCTTACGGATGGATGCGCCGGGTCGAATCTCAAGTCCTAGCGTTCCGCAGGCGGTGGATTTGGGCTCACTCTGCTCCGGTGGCTGTTCGGCTTTATCTCGCCTTCCGGCCCCGAAGCAGCAGAGAGATGCGCCCCCGACCAAAGGAACACATCTCTCGTGGCCCCTTTGACTGAGCAGAGCACGAAAAAGGGTGCCGGAAGGTGAGATGCTGCCCCGCCCTCCTGGGCAGCCCGGTTCAGCGGACCGCTTCCCGCAGCTCACCTCTGAGGTCCGCCGCCTCGCCGGCCGCTGCGCAAAACTGTTGATCTCGCGCAACTTCGCACCGCAGGGTTCGGGCCGCGGCTACCCGCGACAAACTCCTCCTGGTTCTTGCCATCTGACTGCTGGGAGGGAAAACCATGGCACAGCGCCATCCTGGCCGTCCCCAACCTGCCGCGGGAAAGTTCGACCCAGACCAGATACGTCTGCTCCTGGAGCACTTGATCGATACCTGCCGCGACGGAGAGCAGGGATACCTTGACGCCGCCGACCGGGTCGAAGATCCCGAGTTGCGCGGCTTCTTCGCCGAACAGGCGCGGGAGCGCGGCCGCTTCGCCGTCGAGTTGCGGGGTGAGCTCGAGCGCCTGCTCGGAAAGTGGGAGTCCACGCGCGAAGGCAGCGTGGGAGGCATGCTGCGCCGCGCCTGGATCGACGTGAAGAGCGCCCTCGGCGGTGGCGACCTCGCCATCCTCGAATCAGTCGAAGCCGGCGAAGACGCCGCGCGCGACGCCTATCAGAAAGCCCTTAGTCAGCTCTTGCCGCCCGATCTGCTCGGCCGGCTGCGCACCCAGGCCCAGAGCGTCTATGCAGCCCACGACCACGTGCGTATGCTGCGGAACCGCCGCAGGGCGGCCTGAGACCTGCGCATGTCGTCACCGGTCCTTGCTCTGGCGGAACCGGAAGTCTGCGCCTCGCTCCTCCGGCGCGAAAAAAATCGCCCCTGCTCGATATCGGGCAGGGGCGAGAACGGTCAGCGCGCCGAACGACTAGGCGACTTTTTTGCGGGCTTGCTGCTCGCCGCCGGCCATTTCGGCGCCTTCGATGCCCCGGGTGATCTCCAGGTAGCAGATCTTCCCGCGCTCGATGACGCTGGTCAGCTCTTCGATCACGCCGCGTCCGCTGGCGTAGCGGTCCACCAGCCGCTCGAGCTGCTTGCCGAATTCGCGCGTGGCGTTGGCCGGACCTCCGGCTTCGGTGCGCACGCGTCCGCTGGGCAGGTCGGCCGGAATGAAGATGCCTTTGCTGGCCAGCAGGCCGAACGCATAAAAGAGATGAGCGGTGGCGGCAAAGTACGCGCGGCGCTGCTGGTCCGGCTCGCGCGTTTCCAGCTGCTCCGCCACCTCCACCAGGCCGCGGGCGGAACGCGAGAGTTCAGTGATGAATGTGGCGTCCGTCGGCGGCAGGCCGAAGGTGGCGCCGATTGGCTGACGCAGCGCGCCGGCGAACTGCTCCGGCGAAATGTGCGGCGGCTGTCCGAACTGCGCGCCAATGCCGATGTTGCCGGTCTCACTGGGGTTGATGCCGCCGAGCACCTGCTGCTCGCCCAGCGGCTGTATGGGCGCCTGCGCGAACCGTGACTGGAACGGTGCCGGCGGAACGAAGCTGAACGGCTGCGAATACGGGGTTCCGTATCCGAAGGCCGTCGGATTTCCGAATGAATATGCTGAAGCGCCGTACGGATTCATGAACTCCTCCTGGATCCCAAAATGGTTCGAAGGTGAGTTGCCTAAACGCTGACGCCCGCGACGCATCCGTTGCGCGCGTCGAAGCTCACGCTGCGACCTGGGTCTTGCGCCAGGGCGCGCTTGGTGAGTGCGTCGAGCAGGGTGGGCACGATGACGTGAAGCACATACGCCTGTATCTCGATCGGGTTGCGGCTGGCGAGCACCTGCGCTGGGATGGTGAGGTCAATGTCCACCGCGCGGGTCGTTACCACGTTGGCGTTGGGTATGCCCGCCCCGGGAAACGCTTGTGCCTGCATCTGCTGCTGCGCGCCCGCCCATTGCTGCTGCAGATGTGGCGCAACCTGCGGCCACATTGCCTGAAGGTGCGGCATCTGCGCGAAGCCTGCCGTGGCAGGATTGAACATTACAGGGTTGAACATTAAGGGATGGGCGAAGCCGGGCTGGCCCGCTTGCGCGAACCCCGGCTGCTGCCCCGGCGGTTGAAACAGCGGGCTGAGGCCTGGTTGCTGCGGCGGTTGCTGAAAAAACTGCTGTGGCGGTTGCTGGAAAAACTGTGGTGTCGGCTGTTGCAGGAAGGGATTACTCGCGAACGGGCCCTGCTGAAGCGGCTGACCGGCCCCTCCGGTTGCCCCCGTTTGAAAACCGGCGGTGAATGCCGGCGTCCAGCCAAACATTTCGTACGCGCTTCCGTTTCCGCGGGTTTGCGAGCTTGATGTCATCAATTCGTAGGGAACCATGTTTCTCCTCGCTGTGATTTGCTGCAGAGGTCTGGTGACGCGTGCTGGGTTGCAATTGAGCAGCGCTCCCGAGCGGAACGCCCCAATTTCATTGCTTCGTGATGGACTGTTCGATGACCGGCTCTTCCGTAACGGGTTGTCGTTCCTGCTGTGGAAAAGATTTTTTTCGCGAGCAGTTGCTCTCCGCTGAATCGTTCCGACCTTTACGCCGATCGTGCCTCCGGTCCGCCTTCCCTTTGCCTCGCTGGGGAACCAGCGCGCATCATCCAACCGCTGCTTCACCGAAGCGTCCGCAACGGTGAGGGACCAGGGTGCTGACTGCTGAGTGGCTTGTATCGGTGCGCCATTTGCGCTAGAGTCAATCAAGCTCTCTTGCGGTCCTCCGTCCGACCTCCTTAGTTCGCTCGCCGGGAAAAGAGCGCTCACAAGCTGCATTGGGTGTAGAACATCGTGGGGCAATCGCCAGGGGCCCCCTATATGTTGCGTTTGGCGCTTGACCAGCGCCCTCTTCGCCGGTACATTTACCTCATCTGGGGGTCCAGCCCACCCCGCGTCAGTGAGGTTTGAGTGACCGGCGCCGGCAGGATTGAGGTCCGGGCGGATACCTGTGCATTCCTCCGCCTTCCCCTCCCTGGCCGAGCACAAACGTCAACCTGCATCCAGAAGCCGCATAGCGGCTGTCCAGCCCGAGCCAGGAGTACGCGTTGCTCAAACTGAAGAAGCTGCAAATCCTGGGGTTCAAGTCCTTCTGCGACCGCACCGAACTGCACTTTCACGGCGAAGGCGTCGCCGCCATCGTCGGTCCGAACGGCTGCGGCAAGTCGAACATCTCTGACGCCATCTCCTGGGTCCTGGGTGAGCAGTCGGCCAAGACGCTGCGCGGCTCCCGCATGGAAGACGTGATCTTCGCCGGCACGCGCGACCGCAAGCCCACCGGCATGGCCGAGGTCTCGCTCACGCTCATCGATCCCGACGTCTACAGCGGCGCCGACCTCAACTCCGCCACCGAGATCGATGTCCAGGACGAGATACCCGACCACGCCTCCGACTGGGACGAGGCCGCCGTCCGCGCCGATGCGCAGCAGGAAACCGAGCGCTACGCCGCCGAGGTTCAGCCCGGCCCGGAAGAGTTCATTAAGGAAGGCGCGACCGCAACCGACCCTGACGCAATTCTTGAGACTGGCCCCGAACAACCCGCTGCGGCAGCGACGGAAGCGGCTTCCGCCGAGGCCCCCCCACAAGTCGGAACACCCCAGGTCGTCCTCAAGATTCGCCGTCGCAACTTCAAGACCCGCGAATTCAAGGCCGGCGAAATCGTGGTCACGCGCCGCCTGTTCCGCACCGGCGAGAGCGAGTACCTGCTCAACGGCAAGCTGTGCCGTCTGCGCGACATCCAGGACATCTTCATGGGCACCGGCCTCGGCCCCGAGTCGTACGCCATCATCGAGCAGGGCCGTATCGGGCAAATCCTGAGCAGCCGCCCGCACGATCGCCGTGCCATCATCGAAGAGGCCGCCGGCATCACCAAGTTCAAGACGCGCAAGCGCCTCGCCGAAGGACGCCTCGAGCAGGCCCGCCAGAACCTGGCCCGCGTGAACGACATTTTCGACGAAGTCACGCGCCAGATGAACTCGCTCAAGCGCCAGGCCGCCAAGGCTGAGCGCTATTCGCGCCTGCGCGAAGAAATGCGCGCCCGCCTGCGCATCGTGCTCGCCAGCAAGTTCGTTGACATGACCGGCCAAGCGGCCGCGCTCAACTGCGAGCTCAACGAACTTGGCGATAACATCCGCGTCACGACGCACGCCGCCGAGCAGCTCGAAGCCGAGCACTCCCAGGCCACGCAGCGCGGTTATCAGCTCGACGCCGTCTCCCGCGCCAACGGCGAGCGCCTGAGCGCCATCGCGCTTGAAGTGGACCGCGCCACCGCCCGCCGCTCCCACAACGAGGAGCGCTGCTCCGAGCTCGCCGCCCGCAGCGCCGCCGCCGCCGCCGAACTGGCCCAGACCAGCGCGCAGCTCACGGCGCTCGAATCCGAGCGCGCCGCCAACCGCCGAGTGCTCGACTCCGCCGCCGCCGACGTTGACGCGGCGCAGCGCGACCTCGCCGCGCGCCAGCAGGAGGCCGCCGAAGCCGCGGACCGCCTTTCCACGCTGGAGCAGCAACAGGAGGCCCGCCGCGTCGCGGCCATGCAATCGGTCGCGGCCGCAAGCGAGGTCCGCAACCACGTGACCCAGGCGGAAGAGCACGTTGCCGCGCTCGACCGCGAAGCGCAGCGCATCCGCGCCGAGATGGCAGCCGCCAACCAGGAAATCGCCGGCTTCGGCGGTCGCCGCGGCCAGCTCGCCCTCGAATTCGAATCCGCGTCCCAGCAGGTCACCTCCCTTGCCGCGCAAATTGCCGGCGCGCGCCGCCGCCTCGACGAGAAACGCCGCGACGAAACCGGATCCAAGGCGCGCCTCGACACGCTTCGCGGCGAATACGCCTCCGCCCTCGGCCGCCGCGGCTCGCTTGAAGCCGTCATCGCCGAGCACGGCTACTCCACCGAGTCCGTCCGCCGCCTCTTCCAATCCGGCGCGCTCCAGGGCGGCGCCGCGCCCGTCGGCGTGCTCGCCGACTTCCTCGAAGTGGACCAGCAGTACGAGCACGTCGTCGAAGACTTCCTCCGCGACGAGCTGAACTACATCGTCGTCAAGTCGTGGGACGCCGCCGACCAGGGCCTGCAACTGCTGCGCAGCGACGTCGACGGCCGCGCCACCTTCCTCGTCCACCCGCAGGACTCGCAGGCGCGCTTCAGCTTCGTGGTTGACGAGCAGCAGCGCTACACGCCGCCCGGCGAGCAGGGCCTCGTCCCGGTCTCGCGCTGCCTCCGCGTGCTCAACGGCTTCGGCAAATCGCTCGAAGTGATCCTTCCCAAGCTGCGTGACGGCTTTATCACGCCCGACAGCAGCGTGGCCCGCGACCTGGCCCTGCAATCGCCCGACGCGTTCTTCCTCTCCAGGTCCGGCGAGTGCTTCCACAACGTCACCGTCACCGGCGGAAAGCAGCGCAGCGAAGGCCCGCTCAGCATGAAGCGCGAATTGCGCGACCTGGTGCGCCAGATCGGCGACATCGAAGGCGCGCTTCGCTCCCAGGAGGCGCGTGTCGCCCTGCTCGCCCGCGAGATCAGCGAACTGGTCGGGCTGCTCGAACACCTCGAGCAGGAAAAGCTCGAAGGCGAGAAGCACGCGCTCACCGCCGGCCACACGCTCAGGCAGCTCGAAACCGAACTCGGCCGCGCCGAAGAGCGAGTGGCCACTTATCTTCGCGAACTCGAGCGCATCACCGCCGAGCGCAACACCCATGCCGATATCGCCTCGCACCGCCGCGAGGAACTCGGCGAATACGAGCGCCGCTCGCTCGAGTTGGAGCGGGCCACGGCCGCCGGGCTCGAGCAGCTCGCCGCCATGCGCGCCGCGCGCGACGCCGCTTCGCAGAATGTCGCCGAGACTCGCGCCCGCGTCGCCGCTCTCGAAGAGCGCCGCATCGCTGCCGCCTCGGCGCTGCAGCGCATCGAAACGCTCGCAACCGAGGTCGCCTCGCGCGTGAGCGCGTTGCGCGGCCAGATCGACGCTGCCGCTGCCGAGCGCTCCCAGCGCGAAGACGAGAACGTCACCATCGCCGAGCACCTGGTCGCGCTCGCCGCCGAGCGCCAAGCTGCGCAAGCCCGCGCCGCCGAGCTGGACCAGCAATCAGCGAAGCTGCGCCAGCGCCTTACCGAGATCGAAGACGAGCTGCGCGCGGCGCGTCACGCGCTCGACGCCGCCCGCGACCGCCGCGGCGAAATCTCCGCGCACGCGGCCAAGCTCGCCAGCGACCTCGAATACCTGGTGCAGTCCTGCGTCGCCGAACTCGGCGCCGCTCCCGAGCAACTGCTCGGTCAAGGCGACGTTGCGCCGCTGGCGGGCGAGGCGCTCGCCGCCGAAGACGCCGCCTACCGCGAGCTCCGCCAGCGCCTCGACAACATGGGCCCGGTGAACATGATGGCCCTGGAGGAATACAACGAGACCGCCGAGCGCTACAAATTCCTTGAAACGCAGCGTAAGGACCTGCTCGAATCCATCGAGAACACGCTCTCCACCATCAAGGAAATCGACACCATCTCGCGCCAGAAGTTTCAGGAGGCCTTCCAGCGCATCAACGAAAACTTCCAGCTCACCTTCCGCAAACTCTTCGGCGGCGGCAATGCCTTCATGCGCCTCACCGACGAAGAGAACGACGCCGAGAGCGGCATCGACGTCGTCGCCTCGCCTCCCGGCAAGAAACTGCAGAACGTGCTGCTGCTCTCCGGCGGCGAAAAGGCCCTGACCGCCCTCTCCTTGCTGGTCGGCATCTTCCAGTATCAGCCGAGCCCGTTCTGCATCCTCGACGAGGTGGACGCGCCGCTCGACGAAGCCAACATCGGCCGCTTCACCGAGCTGGTGCGCGAGATGAGCGTGCAGACCCAGTTCGTGCTCATCACCCACAGCAAGAAAACCATGAGCATCGCGCCGGTCATGTATGGCGTCACCATGCAGGAGCCGGGCGTCTCCAAGCTGGTGTCGGTCCGCTTCGGGCTCAACAACGCCGCCGCCGCTTCGTAGAGGCATGGCTCGCTGCGTTTCTTCCCCGCGAAGGCGGAGACGTTGCAAGCGCCATCGCCACCCAGGTTGCCTCGCGGCAAGCCCGCGCAGAGACGCTGATCACGCCGCGTCTCTGCGCGGGGCCCTTCCGCTTCTCTGCTTCCTCAGCCATGCACAAAAAATTCACAGCGCCGGCGCCCTGAAACCGGCTACAGTCGGCCCGTTCGCGGCATCTGAATTCTGTCAATTGTTTTTCACCGGAGGAGCTCCGGCGCGCAACTCGCAAAATCGCCGCCCGCGTTGACAAAACAGGTTGGCTGGCTAGAATACGCCACTGTCCTGTTCGAAGAATATTTCTCATCGTGACTGCTTCTATTATCGAATCCGCACTGCTCCAGACCGACTTCCCCGACCTTGAACTCTGGGCCAGCGGCAAGGTCCGCGACATTTACCGCGTCGACAACGAACGCCTGCTGTTCATCGCCACCGATCGCATTTCGGCGTTCGATTACGTCCTCGCCACCGGCATCCCGCTCAAGGGCAAGGTCCTCACCCAGACCTCGCTGTTCTGGTTCGATTTCCTGCGCAACACGGTGCGCAACCACGTCATTACCGCTGACGTGAGGCAGTACCCGGCGCCGCTCGAAAAACACAAAGACCTGCTCCGTGGCCGTTCCATGCTGGTCGTCTCGGCGGACATGGTCGCCATCGAATGCGTCGTGCGTGGATACATTTCCGGCTCGGCCTGGAAGGAGTACCAGCAGGCCGGCACCGTGTGCGGCATCAGGCTGCCCGCGGGCCTGCGCGACAGCGACAAGCTCCCCGAACCCATTTTCACCCCGGCCATCAAGGCCACCAGCGGCCACGACGAAAACATCTCCTTCGCCGAGATGGTCAAGCGCGTCGGCCCTGAGCTGAGCGAAACGCTGCGCGACCTCAGCCTGCGCATCTACACCCAGGCGGCCGACTACGCCCTCACCCGCGGCATCATCATCGCTGATACGAAGTTCGAATTCGGCAACACCGCCGGCGGGCTGGTGCTCGCCGACGAAGTGCTGACTCCCGATTCGTCGCGCTTTTGGCCGGCCGACAAGTACCAGCCCGGCAAGGCGCAGGAGTCGTTCGACAAGCAGTACGTGCGCGATTACCTGGAGTCCATCCGCTGGAACAAGCAGCCGCCCGCTCCGGCCCTGCCGGCCGAGGTGGCGGCGCGCACCAGCGAAAAGTACGTGGAGGCGTTCCGGCGCCTCACCGGACGCGAGCTTGACGCCTAGCGCGGCGCCGCCGGAGACGACGTGAGCGGGCTGGACTGGCTCATCCTGGGCATCCTGCTGCTCTCGGTCCTCACGGCGGTGGCGCAGGGATTCTTCTTTGAGCTGTTTTCGCTGGCCGGCGCCGTCATTGGCTACCTGCTGGCGGCCTGGGCATACCCCCGGGCGGCAGCCTGGTTCTTGCCCTACGTGGCCACGCCGTGGATTGCCGACGTGGCCGGGTTTCTGACGATTTTCTTTGCCGTCGTGCTGCTGGCCGGTTTTGCCGGACGCATGGCGCGGTGGATGTTCGAGGAAGCCGGCCTGCGATGGTTTGACCGCCTGCTGGGCGGCGCCTTCGGGCTGGCGCGCGGCGCGATTGTCGCCGTCGTCCTGGTGCTGGGAATGGCCGCGCTCTCGCCGGGCGCGCAGATGCTCGAGGGCTCGGCGCTGGCGCCCTATCTCCTGGTCATCGGACGCGCGGCAATCTGGTTGGCGCCCTCCAGCTTGCGCCAGGGATTTGAGCGCGGCCTCGACGCACTGCGTCACATCCAACGCAAGCCGGACGCACCTCAGCCGGCGACGGTACCTGCACAGCGCTGATGCTGGCGCCGCGCGAAAGTACAGTTGGACTGCGTGGTCTTCTGAAGGAGACGGCCGTGAAGGACCAGTTGGAAGCGTTGGTTACGCAGATGTACCAGAGCGGGATCCTCTACTCGGAGGCGGTGCGCGAGTTCAAAAAGCGCTTCCTGCTGACCGTTCTGGCCCAGAACCACGGCAACCAGTCCAAGGCCGCCCGCGAGCTGGGCATGCACCGCAACACGCTCAGCCGCACCATCACCGAACTCAAGCTCGACGTGCACGCCCTGCGCGGCGGCGCGCGCCGCCCGCCCCGCGGCGCCCGTCCCCAGGTCATCGAGCGAAAGGCCGCCCGCGGGTAACCTGTAGCAACGTTGCTTGCAGCGTCTCCTGCCTGGAAGGGCGCGGCTTCAGGACGCGCCAGTCGGCCCCGCCGCCGATTCGGCATTGGCCGCCGACGTATTCTCCGCCAGCGTTCCTTCCTCCGCTGCCAACGGGCAATACCTGCGGTCCGGAACTATCCGCTGGCCACGATCCACTCCGTAAAACAAAAAGCCCATCCCGCGAAGCGGGACGGGCTTTGCATTCCGCCAGAGGTCTACCGCTTCTTCGGGGGCGTCCGCCGGGTCGTGCCGGTGTTGCGCTTCGGCGCCGCCGGCTTCAGTGCGGCCGCCACGGCCTGCGCCGTCTTGCCCACGAACACGCCCTTGTCCATGTGCATCATGAACGGGTTCGGATCGTAGCTGGTCGGCGTGCCCTGGAACTGGATCATGGTGCCGTCCGCCGGCACCGCCTTGGCCGGGATCGGCTCAACCATGGTCAGCTCGATGTCGGCCTTGTTCGCCTCAATGTCCTCCGCGCTGCCGGAAATAGTGAGCTTCGCCGGCGAACCGCTCAGCAGCTTGGCCTCGAGCTGGATCGGTTTGTTCTCGATCTGGCTCCACAGCTGCTGCGCCGCCTGCTGATTGCCCGACGTCAGAATGAACTCGATCTCGTCAAACGTCATCTGGTTGACGGGCTTGCTCTGGATCATCTTCGCCGCCTGCTCGGGCGGGGTCGGCGCCGGTGCGACGGTGAATCCGGCCGGCGGATTGGGCGACGCCTTCGCCTGCGCCAGCAACTCGGGCCAGCCATCTTCTCCGCCGTGATAGCGGATGTACTTCGAGCGTCCGTACTGCGTCAGCTGCGTCTGGGCGGGCGTTCCGGCAGGCGCCAGATTGGCCGCCACCGCGGCGTAGTACAGGCCCAGCGGGTTCGGCGGCTTCTGTTCGAGATACGCCACCGCCAGCGGATAGATGTTCCGCAGGTCCGGTGGCGCGCCCTGCACGGCCGCCTGCAGGTGCTGCGCCGCGCTGGCGTAATCCTTCGACTGGAGCGCCGCAAATCCGGCGCCGCCTTCAAAAATCGTGCGCAGCTGCGACTTCAGCTTGTCCACGTCGGCGGGCTGCATGCCCTCCGGATTCGGCATCGATTGCAGCGCCTGCAGGCCGCGCGAGCAGGTCTGCTGCGCGTTGGCCACGTTCTGCTGCTGGTTCTGCCCCTGCTCCGCGTTGGCGCGGCTCAGGTAGCACTGCAGCGCGAGGGCCCGGACGTTGTTCGGATTGGCCGCCAGCACGCGCTGCGCTGCCTCCATCGTCTTCGCCTGGTTGCCGGTGGCCTGGTAGGCGCCCATCAGCAGCTCGAGCGCGTCTTCCTTCATCACGCTGTTCGGATAAGCCTGCAGGAAGCCTTCCAGCGCCGCTGCTTTGGCCGTCGCGTCCGGCGTATTAAGGGCATTGACGTAGGCGTTGTACTCCGCCGGGTCCTTGATTTCTTTCTTCTGCTGCGCCGGCGCACCCTGCGCCGGCGCCGCCTGCTGATCGGCGCTCTGGGCAATGGCGCCCACCGCGAACAACAGCATCACCGCGACTAACTTCTTCATTCCTGCGCTCCTTGGAACCTCGGGAAGTGAGGAGACAATGATCCTGAACGCCATCACACGTACGTCACCACGCGCCACACTTCTTCGCAGCGCTCGCTTCCAATCCCTCGACCAGGACCGGGACCGGTCACAAAAGCTGCGATTATACATTGCACTGCTCTTTAGGCAAGCTGCGCCTGTGGTCCGCCTTCCCTTTGCTATCTTGGATGCGCGTTGCAGCCTTGCTGGATGTTTTGGCATCCAAAAAGCGCCCCGCCAGCGGCGCCCGGAGCCTTGGGATGAACGATGGGACACCGCAACTACGCGATCAGGTCGCCGTCGTGACCGGCGGCGGCCGCGGCATCGGCGCCGCCATCTCTCGCCGTCTCGCCTCCCTTGGCATGAAGGTGGTGGTGTGCGGCAGGACGCGCGCCCGCCTCGACCAGACCGCCGGCGCCATCCGCGAAGCGGGCGGTCAGGCCGAAGCTGCCGTCTGCGACGTGGGCCGGCTCGCCGACGTCGAAGCCCTCGCCCGCCACGTGCGGCAAACCCACGGTCGCATTGACGTGCTGGTGAACAACGCCGGCGTGGGCGTTTTCAGCGCCCCGCTGCACCTGCTCTCGCCCGAAGACTGGGAGCGCGTGATGGGCACCAACCTGCGCGGCGTGTACCACACCATCCGCGCCTTCGCGCCGATGATGATCGCCGCGAAAAAAGGACAGATCATCAACATCTCCTCCGGCGCCGGACGCAATCCCCTGCCCAACGGCGCCGCTTATGCCGCCTCGAAATGGGGACTGAACGGCTTGACGTTTTCCGTCGCCGAAGAACTGCGCCAATACAACATTCGCGTCGCCGTCGTCGCGCCCGGCTCGGTCAACACCGAACTCAGCCCGCACCCCGGCAAAGACCCGAGCAAAATGCTCCAGCCCGACGACATCGCCGGCATCGTCCAGATGATGGTCACCGCCTCGCCGCAATCGTTCATTCGCGACGTCTTTGTCACCCCGGCGCAGAGACCATGAATTCACCATCGGGCCTATCGGGCCAGAGGCGGGCGGCGCGGGCCCTGTGACGCCTTCCCTTTGCGCCCTTCGTGCGACCTTCGCGTTCTTTGTGGTCCGCTTTTGATTTTCAACTACCCGATTACTCAATTCCTCAATTACCCGATTCGCTGTGCTACTATTCTGCGTTTCCGAAACCCTTGGAGGTTGTGCCATGTCACGTGACGAGAGCAGCAGCGGGTTCCTGTGGTTCCTGGCAGGTCTGGGCATCGGGGCCACGCTCGGCGTTCTGTACGCGCCCAAGTCGGGCGTGGAAACGCGCGAAGCCCTGCGCCGCAGCGCCGAGGAAGGACGCGATTTCGTGGTAACGCGCGCGCGCCAGGCGCGTGAGCAGGCCGAGCAATGGGCCGAACGCGGCCGCGACTACCTGAACCAGCAGAAGGACAGCTGGAACCAGGCCGTGCAGGCCGGCAAGCAGGCCTATCGCGAGGCCTCCGCCGGCGAAGCCGCCAAGCCGGCCAAGTCGTAACCGGCGCGGCCGGGTCAGCCCCTGCCGGTCTTCTGTTTCCGGGCGCCGCGTTCCCCTGCTGCGGGGCGGTGCCCCACGTTCGCGCCGCGTCCTTCGCGGCGCTGACGTGGGAACGAGCCGCTACTCGCGCTACTGCCTCTTTTGACTTATGGACAACAACGTTCTGGGATGGTTCGTCATCGTCGCCGCCGTCGCCATCGTGGTGCAGATGGGCATTCTCATCGCCATGTACGTGAGCATGCGAAAGACGGGCCAGGCGGTGCAGGGCATGGTCGCGCAGGCGCAGCCGGTGATCTCGCACGCCAGGACATTTCTCGATGAGAACGGCCCGCGCGTCAACTCCATCCTCACCGACGCAGCCCACAGCGCCACTGTCGTTCGCGCCCAGGTCGAGCGCCTCGACGCCACCGTAACCGACATCGTGGACCGCACCCGCCTTCAGGTCATCCGCGCCGACGAGCTCGTCACCACCACGCTCAACCGCGTGGAAGACACCACCGACATGGTCCACCGCACCGTCATCTCGCCGGTGCGCACCGCTGCCGCTCTCATTCAGGGAATCACCGCCGGCGCCCAGGCCCTGGTCGGCGTCCGCCAGGAACGCCGCCGTAGGAAGGCCGCGGGAACGGGCGGCGATGAAGAGATGTTTATCTAAGATCGGGTAATTTCGTAATCGGGTATTTGAGAAAATGAAAACCGGGACCTGCGATCATCTCGCCCGCGTCCCGCTTTCCCGGTTTCTCAATTGACCGATGAACTGATCCACCCTCCGCCCACCACCACATCACCCTGATAGAACACCACCGCCTGCCCCGGCGTGATCGCGCGCTGCGGCTCGCGGAATGTCACCACCGCTTCGCCGCCGCTCGCCGGTGACACGATTGCCGCCGCGGGCACGTGCCGGTTGCGGATCTTCGCCTCGACCTCGATCGGCTCGGTCAGCCGCTCGATCGCGATCCAGTTCAGGTCGCGCGCGCGCAGCGTCGTGCGGTACAGCTCATCGTTCGAACCGACCACCACCTGCCGCCGCTCGCCGCGAATCTCCAGCACGTACAGCGGTGATCCCGGCGCCGCGTTCCGGTTCCGATGGATTCCCTTGCGCTGTCCGACCGTGTAGTTGTGAATGCCGTCGTGCTCGCCGATGACGTCGCCCGACGTCGTCACCAGTTCGCCGGCGGTCTCCGGCAGGCCCTCCCCGCTCTCAGCCAGATACGCGTCAATGAAGCGCTTGTAATCACCGCCCGGGACGAAGCAGATTTCCTGCGAGTCGGGCTTGTCGGCCAGCGCCAGTCCGTGCGAACGCGCGATCTGGCGGACATCGTCCTTCAACATCCCTCCCAGCGGAAAAATCGTCCGGCTGAGCTGCTCCTGCGTCAGCCCGAACAGGAAGTACGTCTGGTCGCGCGCCGCATCCATCGGACGCTTCAGCACCCAGCGCCCGCGCTCGCCCCGGTACTCCACGCGCGCGTAATGCCCGGTGGCCAGCCGCCCGGCGCCAATCTGCCGCGCCGTCACCAGCAGTTGGTCAAACTTCAGGTGGTTGTTGCACAGGCTGCACGGAATCGGCGTCCGCCCGCTCAGATACTCCGACACGAACGGACGCACCACGTCGCGCTCGAAGCGCTCCTCCTGGTTCACCACGTAGTACGGAATCCCCAGCCGCTCGGCCACGCGCCGCGCGTCGTACACGTCATCGAGCGAGCAGCAGCGCCCCTGCACCGCCTCCGGCATGCCCTCTTGACCCGCCAGCCGCCGCTGGTTCCACAGTTGCATCGTCAAGCCGACAACGCTGTGTCCCTCCGCCCGCAGCATGGCCGCGACCGCGGAGGAATCCACTCCTCCGGACATGGCGACGGCGATGGTTTCTGTTTGCGTCATGAGCTTGATTGCTGCTTCGGCACTTGGCATTTAGCAGTTAGCATTTAGCCGTCCAGGTTTTTGCCAACGCGCCAAATCGAATGTGTAGGGGCTATGCCAATTGCTAAGTGCTAACTGCCGAATGTCGTTGCTGCCACACAGGACTGAGATCCCGCAGCCTTCCCACCGTCTCCGGCACCAGCTCCAACGCGAAGTTTGCGTCCTCGGCGGTGTTCTGCTTGCCCAGCGAAAAGCGCAGGCTCGCCCGCGCTCGCTCCGGCGTCAGTCCCATCGCGGTCAACACGTGCGACGGCTCGATGGCGCCCGAGGAACACGCCGCGCCCGTTGAAACCGCCAGTCCCTTCAGGTCGAGCGCGATCACCAGCGCCTCACCCTCGATGTGTTCGAAGCAGATGCTGCTGGTGTTCGGCACGCGCGGCGCTCCGGCGCTGTTGACCTTCACCGCCTCGACCGCGTTCACAATTCCCTGCTCCAGGCGATCGCGGAGCGCGGCCATTTTCTCCGCGCCGCCCCTCGCAAGCCACTCCCGCGCCAATTCCGCGGCCGCGCCCAGCGCCACGATGCCCGGCACGTTCTCCGTGCCCGCGCGACGCGAGCGCTCGTGCCGCCCGCCGAAGAACAGCGGCGTCAGGATCGTCCCCTTGCGCACATACAGCGCCCCCACGCCCTGCGGCGCATGCAGCTTGTGTCCGGAAAGCGTCAGCAGGTCGCACCCGATCTCGCCCACGTCCACCGGGACCTTGCCCGCCGCCTGCACCGCGTCGGTGTGGAACCAGATGTCGGCCTCGGCCGCAATCTTTCCGATCTCCGCCACCGGCTGCACCACGCCGGTCTCGTTGTTGGCCATCATTACCGTGATCAGGCGCGTGTTCTCACGCAGCGCTGCGCGCACGTCATCCGGATTCACCAGGCAGCGCCCGTCCACCCGCAGATACGTGACCTCGCACCCCAGCTGCTCCAGCCGCTTGGCCGCGTTGAGCACCGCGTGGTGCTCGATCGCCGACGTGATCACGTGGTCGCCGGCGCGCAGCAGCCCGCCAAACAGTCCGAACAGCGCCAGGTTGTCGCCTTCCGTGCCCCCGCTGGTAAAGACAATCTCCGCCGGACGCGCCCCGATCAGCTGCGCCACCTGCTCACGCGCGCGCTCCACCGCCGCCCGCGTGTGCTGTCCGTGATGGTGGATCGACGACGCGTTGCCGAACTCCTCTCCGAAGTACGGCTGCATCGCCGCCATCACCTCCGGCAGCACGGGCGTGGTGGCGTTATTGTCGAGATAGACACGGCGCATCATGGCTGCTAATTAGATTTTACGCTGGCAGGAAAGGCTTCAGGGAGGAACGCGCCTGGCACTTCGCGATTGCGCCCTTGGACGCTCGATTCTGCGCGCCGCCAAGGACCCGCGCGGCCAAATGCCAGGTGCTGATTGCTGCGTGCCGTTCTACCCACGCTGCTCGATCGGCACGTATTTCTGCCGATACGCCGGCCCGGCATAATCGGCGCGCGGACGGATCAGGCGGTTGTCGTCGAGCTGCTCGATCACGTGCGCCGCCCAGCCCGCGATGCGCGACACGGCGAAGATGGGCGTGAACAGGTCCACATCCAGCCCGAGCACGTGGTACGTCGATGCCGAGTAGAAGTCCACGTTCGCGTTCAGCTTCTTCTCGCGCTTGATGAACTCCTCGATCTTGCGCGACATATCGAACCACTTCGGCTGCCCGGCCGACTTGCCAAGCTCTTCCGACATTTTTCGCAGGTGCGTCGCCCGCGGATCTTCGGTGTGGTACACGCGGTGGCCGAACGCCGGCACTTTCTTCTTCACGTCGAGATAGTTCGTCTTCACGTACTGCACCGGGTCGGCGCCCGCCTTGTCGATGGCGAACAGCATCCGCATCGCGGCTTCGTTGGCGCCGCCGTGCAGCGGCCCTTTCAGCGCGCCCAGCGCGCCGGTAATGGCCGAGTGCATGTCGCTTTCCGTGGCCGCGATCACCCGCGCGGCGAAGGTCGAAGCGTTGAACTCGTGATCGGCGTGCAGAATCAGCGCCACGTCGAACGCGCGCTCCGCCGTCTTGGAGGGCTTTTCTCCGCTGAGCATCCACACGAAGTTGCCGGCGTGGCTCAGCGACGTGTCCGGCTCCACCACTTCCTTGCCCTTGCGGATGCGGTCGTACGCCGTCACGATCATCGCGATCTGCGACGTCAGCCGGAACGACTTGCGCACGTTCGCCGCATGGTCGATCGCGGAGTGGTCCGGGTCATACGAGGACAGCGCCGAAACCGCGGTGCGCAGCACTTCCATCGGCGTTGCGCCCTTGGGAAGCTGCCGCAGCAAGGTGATGATCGCCGCATCGAGCTTGCGCGCGCTCGCCAGCTCCCTGCGAAACGCCTCCAGCTCAGCCCGCGTCGGAAACCTGGCGTTCCACAGCAGGTAGCAGACTTCCTCGAACGTCGAGTGCTCCGCCAGGTCGTGAATGTCAACGCCGCGATAGGAAAGAATGCCGCGCTCGCCATCGATGTAGCAGATGCTCGACGCTGCGGCTACAACCCCTTCCAATCCCTTCGTGGCCATCGTGGTGGACATGGTATTCCCTTCCGCGACGGCGCGCTGCGGCACGCCGAGGGCAACTTTCATTTATACACCTGACGTTTATCGCCTTACCAGCCAGTTAGATGCTGTTACCGGCGTCGCTGGCCCGTGCCCTGCACGTTGGTCCGGCGGCCGCCCGTCGGTACGCCGCCAGGGTCCGGAATGCCTCGATCTGCCTGCCGCGGACGCCCTCGTCCGCGAACACAATCGGCATGACCACAACGGTGGGCGCCCGCCCTTCCGCCTTCGTTGGGCGGAGGGGCGGCCGGGCAACGCGGTCGCCTAAAAACGTGTCAAGTACCCTCAGCCTCGCTATTCCGTCCAAGTGCTTGCATCCTCGGGCCAAAAAGATTTCCGCCGCCTTCCCATTCGCCCCGCCCGATTTGTTACGCTGGAAGTAGGTGGGCGGACCGGTGCCCTCCACGTTGTAGCGACGGGCGCCTCGCCCCTCGGTACCGCGCCACGAACGCCCGGGTGCTGAGGTGCCGCCCCACGCAATTTGGGAGTCGCGGAGCGACGCCACAGTCTTAGCCCCGCACGTGAGTGCGGGGTGTCGAGCGTTTCCTTGCGCAAGTCCCGGAGGGACGGCACAAAGGCGTTGCACCAAAATAGTTGCTGGAAACGTAAGGCCTTGAACCACAGCCACTTAAGACCTCGGTCTTAACCTGGCTGCTCTCAACATTTTGCGGAGAACTACTCTTGTAACCGATTCAAAACTCAAGGACCGAGCCGGGGGCGCCGGGTCTACGCCGGCCACAGCTTCAACGCGTTTGTCTCCAGGATCGCTTGCTGCGTATCGGGTGATAGCGGCAACGCTCGGAAGTCATCGAGATTGCGCTTGATGTCGGGCACGCCGGGGCCGGGCCAGTCGGTACCGAACAGCGTCTTGGACGCGATCTCCTCCAGCCGCGGAAAATACTTCAGCAGCGTCTTGGGCGGAATGCCGCTGATGTCGAGAAACACGTTCGGATGCCGCCGCACCAGGAAGAACGCCGTGTCCATCCACAGCGGACGACCGCCGTGCGCCAGGAGAATTTTCAGGTCCGGAAAGTCTACAGCAACGTCGTCAACGTGGATGGGATCGCCGAACTTGTTCCGCGCGCCGGGAAAGATCGACGTTCCCGTATGGAACATGATGGGAATGCCGTTCGCCTCGGCCGCGCGGTAGATGATCTCCAGCTCCTTGACGCCGCGCAGGTAGTCGTTGGGATACAGCAGCTGGTGCGGCGGATGGATCTTGATGAGCCGGATGCCGAGCCGCACGATCTGCTCCACGTCGGCCATCACGTTCTGCGTGTGCCGCGGATGCAGCGAGCCGCACGGGATCAGCCGCTTCGGCGCCGCTTTCACGTAATCGGCCACAAACTGGTTTACGCCCGCCGTGAACCCGATCACCTCCGGCGCAACGTAGTTGATGAGCACCGCGCGATCCACGCCCGCTTCGTCCAGGTGCTTGAGAAACGCCTTCGGCGAGCGGCAGAACTCCTCCACCCGCGGCCATTGCGGGCGCTTCTTCATCAGCGCCAGCGCCTCGGGCTTGAACATCTCTACGGGCTGAATGTGGACGTGGCAATCAGTGATCAAGAGCAGCTCTCGGTTCTCGGTTCGCGGTTCTGCGGTTCATGACTTGGCGTGCCTGGCATGGGTCCCTTTGCGCCCTTCGTGCTTCCTTCGTGTCCTTTGCGGTTGTGCTCGGCGACCCGCGCCGGAAACGCGATTGTATCTTCCGGGCTGCTCGCTGGGCTACGATGTTGCGACTCCGGGGAGAGAACAATGAAACGCATCGCTGTCGCCCTGCTGCTTGCGGCCCTCGCCGTGTCTGCCCTTGCGCAATCCGCCGCGCCCAAGTCCGCCGCGGATAAGCCCTGCGCGGTCGAGTACTACTACAAGGTCCAGTGGGGACATCAGGACGAGTTCCTGCGCCTGTTCAAGAAGAACCACTATCCGCTGCTGAAGAAGCAGATCGAAACCGGCCGCATCCTGCGCGTGGAGATGGTCGCGCCTGAGAACCACATGACCGAAGACGCGCGCTGGGACTTTCGCGTGACCATCGTGTTCAGGAACGTGGCTGCGCTGTACACCGGCGAATCCGACGCGCTGACCAGGCAGCTCTATCCCGACCAGGAAACGTTCAGGAAGGAAGAACAGCGCCGCTTCGAAATCCTCCTGGCCCACTGGGATCTGCCCGTGACCAGCGTGGACCTGGAGAAAACGCCGTAAGGTTTCTTCTCGCCTTCGCAGAAAAAGCGCGGAGTCGCAGAGAAATGAATCGTCTTTGTCTGCGTCCTCCGCGCTCTCAGCGTCCTCGGCGTTGGAAGTTCTCCACTAGCGCCGCCAGCAGCGCCCGGCGCGTGAAAACGCGGATCATCTCGCGGCGGTACTCCGGGGTCAACGCGGAGGTGGTCAGCGGCTTGGCCGTGCGCGCCGCCGCGTCGGCCACCTGCTCGGCCAGTTCCGCAACAGCCGCCGTGGACTTGCCGCCGAGGAGGCGATCGGTTCCCTTCACCAGCAGCGGCGCGGGATTCACCGCGGTGAGCGCCACGCGCGGATGCTCGATGTGGCCGTTGGCGTGGAACGCTACGGCAACGCCGGCGAGGGGATAATCAATGGACCCGCGCATCCGCAGCTTGAGGTAAGCACCGCGCATTCCGGCGGACGCAGACGGCAGGAAAACGCGCGTAACGATTTCGTTCTTCGCCAGCCGGATGCGACCGTCGCCAACGTTGGTGTACAGCTCGCTCACCGCGGCGCGCCGCGCGCCGCCGGGTCCGGCAATCTCGACTTCCGCGCCCAGGCAGAGCAGCGCAGGAGGCGTGTCGGCGCTGAACGCGGCCCAGCACTTGGTGCCGCCGGGCGCGACGTGGCACAGGTCGCCGTCCTTCTTGATGCAGAAGCCGCACGATTTCCGCCACGCCAGCGACTGGTTGTACCAGAGGCACCGCGTGTCCAGGCACAGGTTGCCGCCCAGCGTCGCCTGGTTCCGGATCACCGGCGACGCGACCGTCTTCACGGCTTCGTGCAAAACTCGAAAGCGGTCGGTGATAAGCGGTGATCGCTCAACCTCGGTCAGCGTGGTCAGCGCGCCAATCTCAACGCCGCCGTCGGGCAGCTCGCGGATCCCGCGCAGCTCGCCGATGCCGCGGATGTCGAGCACGTAGTCGGGCTCGAACAGCTTCTGCCCCATCGAAGGCACCAGGTCGGTGCCTCCGGCCAGGATCTGCACGCCGCCGCGCGCCAGCTTCGTGTTCGGCTCGGCGAGCGTTAGCGCCGGCGCATGCTTCGACAGCAGCGTGACGGCATCGCTCACCGTGCGCGGGCGCAGAAGTTGGAATCCGTTCAGGCTCATGCAGGAACTTCCACCACAGCGGCACAGAGACACAGAAAAACCACGGCAATCCTCTGCGCCTCCGTGTCTCGGTGGTAGGCGTTAATCATTCGCGGCTCGCGCCGTGGAACGCGCCGGATCGAGCTCATGCCGCTCCGGTCCTTTGCCCGCGTACCACAGCGATCCGCCATGTTCGCGGAATGTCTTCGGCTGCACCGGATCGACGCCCTCGGTCAGGTTCAGCTTCTTCTCGGCGCGCTTCGCGCGCAGCGCCGCCAGCACGCGCTCGGGCGTGAAGGGCGACTCGCGCAGCCGAACGCCGACCGCGTCGTAGATGGCATTGGCGATCGCCGGAATCGTCGCGGCGAGAGAGCCTTCGCTGCACTCCTTGGCGCCGAACGGTCCTTCGGGATCGACGCTCTCGACGATGATGCACTCGACTTCCGGCGACTCGACTGCCGAGGGCGACCGGTACTCGAGCATTCCGGGATTCATCAGCAGGCCGTCTTTCCAGACCATCTCTTCCTGGAGCGCCTGCCCCAGTCCCATCCAGACCGAGCCGATCACCTGGCCTTCGACCGAGACGGGATTGAGCGCGCGCCCGCAGTCGTGCGCCGCCCAGACCTTGTGCACCGTAACCTCGCCGGTGTCCTCGTCCACGCTGACTTCGGCCACCTGCGCTGCGTACGAGTACGCCGGCGATGGCCCCACGCCGCCGCCCTTGTGCCCGCCGCCGCGCGCCTCCTGCGGCGGCGCGTACGAACCGGTACCGGTGAGCGCGCCCTGGAAGTCGATCGCGGCAACCACAGCTTCTTCGAAAGTGAGCTGCGATTTCGGCCCTTCGTCGCGCCGCTTCTGCTGCAACGACCCGCGCAGGATCTGCCCCTCGACGCGGCCCGCGACGGTAGGACCGGAGCCAGCCGCGGAGGGGACCACCGGCACGGTTTCCGGACTGTAGGGAGCATCCTTCTTCTCGAGGATCTCCGCGGCGCGATGCGCCGGTGACGCGGCGATCTTCGCGTCTGGCGACTCGCCGCGGCGCAGCACCATGTCGCCGCGCATCACCACGTCTTCGGGCGCGCAGTTCATCTTCCGCGCCGCCGCCGCGACGATGCGCTGTTTCACCTGCTCGGCGGCGCGCAGCGTCGCGTTGCCGTTCATGAACGTGACGCGGCTGGAATACGAGCCGATGTCAATCGGCGTCAGATCGGTGTCGGCCGCGACCACTTTAACGCGCGCCAGCGAGCAGCCCAGCACCTCCGCCGCGATCTGCGCCACCATCGTGTCCGAGCCCTGACCGATGTCGCTCGCGCCCGTGTAGATGACCACGCCGCCGTCGCGGTCAATCTTGATGTTCACCGTCGAATGCGGCATGTCCGACCGGATGATGCTGTTGGCCGCGCCGCTCACGTAGTGGCTGCAGGCCAGGCCG
The DNA here is from genome assembly GCA_035651995.1 of Terriglobales bacterium. NCBI lineage: Bacteria > Pseudomonadati > Acidobacteriota > Terriglobia > Terriglobales > Terriglobales bacterium. The sequence continues at coordinate 23,442 of DASRER010000039.1, forward strand.
AGTCCGCGCTTCACGCGCGAGCCGTTCGTCGCCGCGGTGTTGAGCTTGCCGCGCCGCTCCATCCACTTCGACCGCTCTACCACGCGCTCGATGCACTCCGGCAGGCCGTAACTCTGCACCCGCAGGCCATTCACCGTGATCGTCGGCGGTTTGAGCAGGTTCACGCGCCGGATCTCGGCCGGGTCGAGCCCAAGCTGCGTGGCGATCTCGTCCAGCTGCGACTCGAAGGCGAAGCGGACGTTCACCGTGCCGTGCCCGCGCATGGCGCCGCACGCGGGCTTGTTGGTGAGCACGCGGTAACCGTCGTAGCGGATGTTGGGAATGTCGTACAGCGCGCCGAGCAGCGCGCCTGAATACAGGATCGTGACCACGCCGTACGAGCAGTAACCGCCGCCGTCCTGCACCACGCGCGCCGCGACCGCCGTGATCCGCCCATCACGCTTCACACCGGTCTTCAGGTCGATAATCGTTCGCGGACGCCCGCGATGCGCCCAGAACACTTCCTCGCGCGTGTAGGTGATCTTCACCGGCGCGCGTGCCGCCCGCGCCGCTACCGCCGCGATGATCTCCAGCGGAATCACTTCGCTCTTGCCGCCGAAGCCGCCGCCGACCAGCGGCTTGATCACGCGTATCTGCGACATCGGCAGGCCAAGCACCAGCGACAGTTTGTGCTGCAGGTAGTACGGCACCTGCGTGGACGACCACACCGTCAGCCGCCCGAGCTGTCCGGTGTGCGGGTCAAGGTCGAAGCTGGCGAGCGTGGAGTGCGGCTCCATCGCCGCGTGCGTGACCTCGTTGGCCAGGTAGCGCTGCTCGGCCACCCAATCCGCCTGCGCGAAGCCCGCGTCCGGATCGCCGAAGACGTGGTGATAGTCCTTCTCGATGTTGTGCGGCTTGTGATCGTGGATCAGGTCGCGCTCCGCCTTCATCGACTGCTCGGGATCGAAGTACGCCGGCAGCAGCTCGTACTCGACATCGATCAGCTCGAGCGCGCGCTCGGCCGTGGCTTCATCCACGGCCGCGACGCAGGCCACGTTGTCGCCCACGTAGCGGACCTTGTCGAGCGCCAGCGCATGCTCATCGTGGCCGACGGGAAGGATGCCGTAGGGCGTAGGCGCGTCTTTGCCGGTAACGACCGCGATGACGCCCTCCAGCCCCATCGCCTTCGACGCGTCAATGCGCTTGATGCGCGCATGCGGATGCGGCGAGTGCAGGATCTTCCCCACGAGCATGCCGGGAAGCGACAGGTCGTCGGCGTACTTCCCCGAGCCCGTCGTCTTGCCCGCTGCGTCCACGAACGCGATCGGCTTGCCGATGATGGAAAAGTCAGACATCAGTTCTCGGTTCTCAGTTCTCGGTCCTCAGCCTTTGGTAAAGGCGCCTTCTTCATCGCCTTGCTCTCGCGGTCCCAGTAGAACAACTCAGGCGCATCGTTGCCCTGCAACAGGCGCACCGCCGGCCGCTTCAGCACGACTTTCGCTGGAACGCCGTTCTTGCACGCGTCGTTCGCCGCGTCTTTGCCGCATGCCGTCTCAACCGTAGCCGGCTTAACCAGCTCGATCCGCCGGTCGCCGAACTTGCCGACTGCCGCGCTCTCCAGCTTCGCCCAGCGCGATGTGGCTGTCGTGTAGACGAACAGCCCTGAAGCGCGTCCGGGATCGTCGGCGAGGATGATGGCCATGTCCGGCTTGCCGTCGCCGTCAAAGTCGGCGCGCAGCAGGACGTCGACCGGCTTCCGCTCGGCCATCTCGGTGCCGGCCAGCTTGTGCCAGCCGAAGGGGACGTCTTTTTGGGCAAACGCGGCTGTTGTCGCCAATAGCATCAACATCGCGACCGCCGCTGACTTCCAGCGCATCACTTCACCTCCCGGGCGGCCATTTCGCCAGCACGGCCCTTTCGCTCCGCTACGATCGCCGCGCGGATCGCCTGGTACATCTGCGAGTATCCGGTGCAGCGGCACAGGTTCCCGCTGAGCGCGTGACGGATTTCGTCCTCGCTGGGATCAGGGTTTTCCGCCAGCAGCGCGTCGACGGTCATCATGAATCCCGGTGTGCAGTAACCGCACTGCGCGCCGCCCCAGTCACCGTAGGCCTTTTGCAGCGCGGCCAGCGCGCCGTGCTCGGCCAGGCCCTCGACGGTGGTGATCTCGTGGCGCTCGTCTTCGTCGCTCTGGCAGCTCGCAGCCAGCAGCGCGCAGGAGAGCACGGGCACACCGTCGAGCTGCACCGTGCAGGCGCCGCACGAGGAGTCGTCGCAGCCGCGCTTCGACCCGGTCAGGCCCAGGTCCTGGCGCAGCGCGTCGAGCAGCAGCTTCGACGGCTCGACGGCGATCTCGTGCGCGCGTCCGTTGACGCGCAGCGTGATGAGTGTCTTCTTCACCTGTTCAATTCTTAACCGCGGAGGCGCTCGGACCAGGAGGCTTCTGTTTCGTTTGTCTCCGTGGTCCCGCGTCTCCGCGGTTGAAACTCAGTAGCCATAGTCCGCGGCGGCCGCGTATGCGTGCTGCTTCACACCCAGCTCCTCCACGCGGCAGGCGCCGAGCTGGTTGATGTACTCGCGCCGGTCGGCGACGCCGTGCACCCAGCGCGCCGCCCACGCCTGGAAGTCCGCCGGCGTCTTCGACTGCTCGTGATACTGGCGAAACATGGCGTCGTCGCGCTTGTAATGGCCCTGCACCGGCGAAGGATGCGCCCCGAACGGCTCGTGCACGACGGCCGTGACCAGGAATCCCGGAATCACTGTGCGGTTCGGATCGCTGGCAATGACCTCAGGCGCGGCGATCTCTTCCGCGACCACGATCACCCGCTTCGCCGCCTTCACCGCCTCCAGCATCACGCCGAAATTTCCCCAGCAGTGCGCGTTGCCTTCGGCGTCGGCGCGCTGCACATGAACGATCGTGACGTCAGGATTCAGGGCGCGCACCGCCAACAGCGGCTGCATCACCGCAGGGGACGATGGCTGGCCGTCGCCGCTGACCGGGCCGATGGCTACTTCCGTCTCCGCGAACGGCGACATGATCGGACGAAAGAAATGGTTGCCCTTCGCCACGTCGCTGCCCTGCGCGGTGCGCGTGGGCAGGAACGGCACGCCCATGGCGCCGGCCTGCAGCGCCAGCGCGATGGTGAAGTTCGTCATGTTGATGACGTTCAGCTTTTCGCCCGGCGTTCCCGGGTTTTCTTCTTCACAGGCACGCCGAAAGTTGTACGCCGAGCCCATCATTACGTTCCCGACCCAGGCGGCGATCACGCGCGCCACGCATCCGGCGCCGATCATCTGGTCGAAAAGAATGTCGGAGATCGGCCCGACCAGCGTCAGCCCGCGGCGCCGCTGGCGCATGATCTCGTGTCCAGCGGCGAACGGGATCATCTGCTCGAGCTGGAGCCCGAGCGCGACCGTCGCCCCGTCGGGGAGGAGGTCGGCGATCGCAGCGCGCATGGAGGTAAGCTTGCTCATTTCCCCTTGCTCATTTCCCTTTCCACATAGGCGCGCGCTTCTCCATCCACGCCTGGATGCCTTCCACCGAGTCGGCCGTCTTCACCAGCTCGTTCAGGTAAATCTGCTCGGCGCGGGCCAGGCCCTTGTCGAAGTGCATCGAGTCCCAGGAATAAAACGCTTTCTTGGCCAGGCCGAGGGCGACCGAACTCAGCGGATCCAGGTGCGCCACCGCGTCGTCCACCAGCGACTCGAGTTCCTCGGTGCGGGCCGCGCGCGTGGCCAGGCCGATGGCGAGGGCCTCGTCGCCCGAGATCTGCCGGCCGGTGAAGATCAGCTCGGCGGCGCGCTTGGGGCCGACCACCGACGCCAGCGCCGCGGCAGCGACCGGCGGAAAGCACGCCAGCTTGATCTCAGGAAATGCCCACGACGCGTTACGCGCCGTGTAGACCATGTCGCAGACCAGCGCTAGTTCCGCGCCGCCGCCCAGGCAGGCGCCTTCCACCTGCGCGATGGTGATCTTCGGCGTTGCAAGCATCGCACGGATGACGCTGTGAAACTTCACCAGCATGCCCTGGACCTTGTCGGGCGTGTGCGCCGCAATGTCCACGCCGGCGGAGAACTGCTTGCCGGCGCCCCGAATCACCACCGCGGTCACGCCGGGCCGCTCCACCTGCTCCATCACGGCGATCAGCTCGTCCATCATCTGAAGGTCGATCACGTTCAGCGGCGGGTTGGAGAGCGTGACGCGCGCCACCGGCCCTTCGAGGTCCAGCGTGAGCCGCTGGAGTTGAGTTGTGGTGTCAATCTTCATTGTGGTCCGCGTTCAGCCGCGCTTGTCCGCGCGGTATGCGTTTCCTATTTCGTCCAGAAACCCTCGCGATCGTAGTCGCGGATGGCGCGAAGCTCGTCGTCGCCGGGCGGGTCCGTGGTCTTCACATTCCCGCTGACGCGCAGCTTCCAGCCGGTGTTGGCCAGAACGTCGTCCACGCTGACGCCCGGATGCACTGAGTCGAGATACGCTTCGCCGCGCTCATCGAATCGCAAAACACACTTGGTCGTGATCACCGCCGCCGGCCCGCCGCGCGGCAGGCCGACGCGCCTGCGCCAGTTGCCGCCTTCGCCGTTTCCCGGGCTTGTGATGTAGCCCACGCGCTCCGGCAGACGGCGCTTGGAGTGCTCCAGCAGGACGACAAAACGCTGCGCGAGTGACGCAATGTCGCACGCGCCGCCGGAACCGGGCAGGCGCACGAATTGCTCGCTGCCGCCGCCGACCTGGGTTGAATTCAGGTTTCCGAAGCGATCTACCTCGGCCGCGCCGAGAAAGCCGAGATTCACACGGCCCGACTGCAGCAGCGACATGACCTCCATCATCGCGACGCACTGCGTGGCGCCGACGATGTTGGGCGGATCGGCCATGGTGTAGATCAGCTCGCGCGCCGGTGTGGAGCGGATCACGCCGTTCTCGAACAGCCCGATGGCGTTGGGCGCATGCGTCTGCTTGGCCACGACAAAGGCGATCAGCGGCAGCCGCATGCCCACAAACACAACTTCGCCGTCGCCGATCTCACGCGCCGCGGCCGCCACCATCAGCTCGCCCATGGTGGACCGTTGCCAGGCTGCCTGCGCCGTTACCGTGTTCACGGTCGTCATAGAAAAGACAGGCTCCGCGCTCTGGCCGACAGCGAGCCGGACACGGAGAGCGTCTACAGGTTGATTGCCTGCTTTCTCGGCTCGGCGATCGTGGCCAGCGGGTCGCGCGCTCCCTGCTTCGGCATAATCCACTTCTTCTCGCTGCTCAGGATGTCGAGCAGCAGCTTCTTGTCTGCCGCTGTCGGCAAAAAGGAATCGAGCTGCTGCTTGTATTCCTTTTCCTCCATCGGCTCGCCCGTCTGCGGATGGAACATCTGCCCCGCCCAGCGCCCGATCGCGCGGTTGAACTTGATGTGCGGCGCGTACAGGCGCGGATCCTCGGGACGCAAGTGGCCGTTCAGGCGCTCCACCAGGCCCGCGACTTCGTCATGGTATAGCTTACGGTTATAGTCGTTGAGGTCGCTGAGATCGGCTTCGGTTTCGTTCTTCGGCTCGTCGTAGCGGCCCTTCACGCCCCACACGTAGGCCCAGTGCGCCGACGACGAGTTGTCGGTGCCGAACAGGTCGTGCGAAGTGGAGATCCACTTGTTCAGATATTTCTGCATCAGCCACGCGGGCACCACGCCCGCTTCGACAATTCGCCGCAAGCCGTCGTTGCCCGTACCCATGTGGAACGCTTCTTCGCGCAGCATGTACGACATCGAACGTCCCAGCGGAGCGAACGCCGAGTACTTCAGCATCTGGAGCTGGAACTTGCCGTCGCGGTCCACGAAGTCGGTGTAGGTGTAGAAGTCGAGCCAGTTGTCGACATCTTCATTGAAGGCCCCGAGCAGGCGCTTGTTCTCGAAGGCGCGCCGCTCCAGCATCTTCTGCGCCTCAACCTTGCCGGAGTGGCCAAAGTGCTCCACCAGCAGCGCGCACATCTGCCAGCCGTGGCGCATTTCTTCCACCATCACGCGCACGAGCGCGTTGCGGTCGTAATCGGAGGGCGCGCTTTCGAAAAGGAAGCGCTGCTGCTCCACCGAGGCGAACTCGGTATCGCCCTGATAGACGATGAGGTTCATCAGCGCGTCGCGAATCTGCTGGTTCGGAACGCCGCGCAGCGTCTCCCACTTGCGCCGGCCCTTGTAGTGTCCGAACTGGATCTCTTCCGTCTCGATGGCGCCGTAGAGCGTTTCGAACTTGAAGCCGCCGGTTTCCGAAACGTCCACGCCGATGTCTTTCTTCCATGCCTCGAACAGGCCAACCCAGTCGGAGAAAGTGTTGATCTTTGTCGCCGTCTGCATAAATCAATCATTCCTCATCAATTTGAAGCGCCCATCGCCTTCACTGACGCCCAATCCCCTGGGTCGGCTGAGATTCAACTTTCTGCCCAGCAGGCCACCGCCAGTACCACGGCCGCCGCAATGAGGACGTCCATCGCGCTGCTCCGCTACAGGCTCAGCCACACGCTCTTTACTTCGGTGTAGTTGTCCAGCGCCACGGCGCCGAGCTCGCGCCCAAAACCCGACTGCTTGTAGCCGCCGAAGGGCAGCGCCACGTCGTACAGGTTGTAAGCGTTCACCCACACCGTTCCCGCCTTCAGCCGGCGCACAATGGCGTGGGCCTTGCGTACGTCGCTGGTCCAGACGGCCGCCGCCAGCCCATAAACGTTCTGGTTGGCGATGTCGGCCACCTGCTCGACGTCGTCGAAAGGAATGGTCGCCAGCACCGGCCCAAAGATTTCTTCCTGCGCGATCTTCATGCGGTTGTCGACATCATCGAAGATGGTCGGCTCGAGGAAGTATCCCTTGCCGCCGTCCACCGAAGCGCGCTTGCCCCCGGCAACCAGCCTGGCGCCTTCGCCCTTGCCGGCCTCGATGTAGCCGAGCACGGTGTTCATCTGCTGCTCGCTGACGATGGCGCCCAGGCGCGTCTTGGGATCGAGCGGATCGCCGGGCTTGAGCTTCCTGGCGCGGTCCACCAGCTTGGACATGAACTCGTCATGGATTTTGCGCTCGACGAACAGCCGCGAACCGGCGGCGCAAACTTCGCCCTTGCCATAAAAAATGCCGGTGGTCGCCCCCTTGACGGCCTCGTCCATGTTGGCGTCGGCCAGCACGATGTTGGGAGACTTGCCGCCCAGCTCCAGGGTCACGCGCTTGACCGTGTCGGCGGCGGCGCGCATCACTTCTTTGCCCACTGCGGTCGAACCGGTGAAGGCGACCTTGTCCACTCCCGGATGCTTCACCAGGCCCATCCCGACAACGCTTCCCGGTCCGGGAAGAACGTTGATCACGCCCGGCGGGACCCCGGCTTCCATCATCAGCTCGCCCACGCGCAGCGCCGTCAGCGAGGTCTGCGACGCCGGCTTCCAGATGACGGTGTTGCCGCAGGCCAGCGCCGGCGCGATCTTCCACGACGCCAGCAGCAGCGGAAAATTCCACGGGACGATGGCGGCGACCACGCCAAGCGGCTCGCGCAGCGTGTACGTAAAAGCGTTGGGCCGCGAGTTGATGGTTTCGCCGTGAATTTTCGTGGCGAAACCCGCGTAGTAGCGGAAAACGTCGCACACCATGGGAACGTCGACGTAACGCGACTCGAAGATCGGCTTGCCGTTGTCGAGCGTCTCGAGTTCGGCGACCTCGTCAATGTTCTTCTCGATGAGGTCGGCGATCTTCCAGAGCAGCTTGCCGCGCTCCCCGGCCGGCATTTTCTGCCACGGGCCGCCGGGATCGTCGAATGCGCGGCGCGCCGCCTTCACGGCGCGATCGACATCTTCACCGGTTGCCGCGGCGATTTGCGTCAGCACTTCGCCGGTCGCGGGATTGATGGTGTCGAAGGTCTTGCCATCGGACGAAAAAACCCATTCGCCGCCGATCAGCAGCTTGCCGGGAGCTATTCTGGCTTTGGTGGCTGCAATCATTGTCAGTTCTCAGTTCTCGGTTCGCCGTTCTCAGTTACGCAAGCCGGTGGCTGGCCATCGGGCCGTCGCTCCAAGCCAAAAGCTATAGCTAACAGCTATTTCGCCCTGAACTCCGCCGGCCGCTTCTCCACGTAGGCGCTCAGGCCCTCTTTCGCGTCCTGGCTCTTGAACAAAAGCGATTGGAGCTCGCGCTCAATCGCCAGCGCCGCCTCCAGCGGGATCTCCCACCCGGTCTGCACCGAGCGCTTGATGTGGCCCACCGCCATCGCCGCCTTGTTCGGCGGGCAGAACTGGCGCGCGTATTCGAGCACGTTTTCCATGAAGCCCTCGCGCTCGAAGATGTCGTTGATGATCCCCATGTCCTTCGCTTCTTCGAAGCTGAAGGTGTTGCCGGTGACCATCAGCTCAATCGCTTTCGACTTGCCTACCAGCCGCGACAGCCGCTGCGTCCCGCCGGTGCCGGGCAGCACGCCGAGGTTGACTTCGGGCAGGCCGATCTTGCCGGCGTCTTTGCGCGCGATGCGCAGGTCGCACGACATGGCGATCTCCAGGCCCCCGCCCACGCAGTGTCCATTGATCGCCGCGATCACCAGCTTGGGCGTGTGCTCCAGCCGCAGCAGCGTCTCGTTGGCGTGCAGGCAGAAGTAGTACTTGAACACCGGGTCCACGCTGGCCAGCATCTTGATGTTGGCGCCGGCGGAAAAAAACTTGTCGCCCGCCCCGGTCAGCAGCATGACGTGCACGTTGTTGTCGAAGCGCGCCTTCAGGATCGCCTCGTCGAGCTGCCGGTTCATCTCGTAGGTGTAGGTGTTCGCCGGCGGATCGGTCATGGTGATGATGGCCACGCCATCGTCCACGCGGTACTGCACCAGTTCCCTGGTCGCCTCGGCGGTCTGTGTTGTAGTTGCCATGCGCGTTCTCCTGAATGCTAGTGAGCTGCTGTTCTGTTTGCCCATCTCTTGCGCCGCTTTGTCGTGCCGCGGCCGTTGCTGGCGGAGAGCCCATAAAGAAAGATGTCGCCCATCTGGCGGGCGAGCGCGCCGGCGTCGCCGTCGGTGCGCGGCCGGTGCCAGGTGTAGATCCAGTTCATCATGCCGAAAAGGCTGAGGACGGCGATGCGGATCTCCGCGTCGTTCGCGTGACGGCGACCGCCGTTCGCCGCGCCCGATTTTACGCTCCCGCCGCGCTTCCAGTCCGCCACCAGCCCAACGCAGATGCGGTAATACTCACGCTTGATGGCGGCGATCTCGGCGCCGGCGGCGCCCCGCAGCACGTCGTCCTCGTGCGAGAGAACGCTCATCGCTTCCGAATTGGCCAGGAAGTATTCCAGATGGTTGTGAATGAAGATGCGGATGCGCTGCTCGGGATCGCGCACGCCCGCGAGCCGCTGCCGCAGCGTGTCAACCACCGTGCGGAAGGTGTGCTTCTGGATCAGGTAAAGCAGCTTCTCTTTCGACTCGAAGTAGTAATAAAGACCGGCCAGCGACATGCCCGTGGCGCGCGAAAGGTCGCGCATGCTGGCGCCTTCGTATCCTTTTTCGCAGAAAACCTCGGTCGCATGGCGCAGGATCTCCGCCATGCGGCGGTCGAAGCGGGAATCGCCGTTGGGCGAAGCGCCAGGCGCCGGAGTTGGGGTCGTCAGCAAGGCCACGAGGAACAATTCGAACGTTCGTTCGAATCCTCACAGTATAGAAATGTGCGGCCCTCCGGTCAAGTTGTCCCGGTCCGCCCTGGCGTCGTCGGGCTCCGCGTTTGGACTTCCCGTCCGCCGGGCCCGAAGTTGTCTGCATCGCCGGGCTCCCTGTACAACTCTAAGCACCGGAAGCGGACCCCCGGAGGACCTTTCGCATGCCGTTCGTCTCCGCGCCCTGGGCGCGCCAGGCCGTCACCAATCTGCTCATCGTCGTACTCATCGTTTCACTCCTCACGTTGCCCCTTTCAGCCCAACAGGCTTCCGGCACGGCGCAGGCGGTCCCCGCACCCACCACCCAGGCGCCGGCGCCGGTTGCGCCCCCGGTCCTGCCCAATGTATGGGCCGCCGGCCCGCTCGCGCAGGACACCGGGTTCAATGCCGTCTATCAGGACCTGGTCAAGCTGCGCACCACCGGCCGCCTGCTGCACGTCACCGCTCACCCCGACGACGAGGACGGCGGCCTGCTCACGCTGGCCTCGCGCGGCTTGGGCGCCAGCGTGATGCTGGCCACGCTGAATCGCGGCGAAGGCGGGCAAAACAAGTTCGGCAGCGAACTGTTCGACGAACTCGGCATTCTGCGCACGCTCGAGCTGGTCGCCGCCGACCAGTACTACGGCTGCGAGCAGCGCTTCACCCGCGTCGCCGACTTCGGGTTCTCCAAGAACGCCGCCGAGACGTTTCAAAAGTGGGGCGGGCACGATGTCGCGCTCGGCGACCTGGTGCGCATCATCCGCAGCTTCCGCCCTGACGTGATCACCACCGCCTTCACCGGCACACCACGCGATGGCCACGGCAACCACGAAGCGTCTGCGATCCTGGCGCAGGAAGCTTTCCGCGCCGCTGCCGATCCGGCGCGTTTTCCCGAGCAGCTTCGCGAAGGCTTGCTGCCGTGGCGTGCTTCAAAACTCTACCTGCGCGCGCGCGGCGACGAGGCCACGCTGCGCATGAACACCGGCGTCTACGCGCCGGTATTGGGTTCCAGTTACGTGCAGTTCGCGCTGGAGGGGCTGGCGCACCAGATCTCGCAGGGCACCGGCGGCCTGCGCGTGCCGCCCGGCGATCGCTTCAGCGGCTACCGGCTGGCGGACTCAGCCAATGGCCTGCTGCCCTCGGCCGACAAGCAACTCTTCGACTTCGTGGATACTTCCCTGCCCGGACTGGCGTCGCGCCTCGGCCCGGAGCAGAGCAAGGTGCCTTTTCTCCGCCGCGCGCTGGAGGCGATCGACGGCAACGCTCAGCAGGCGATCGCCGGCTTCACTCTGTCAAATCCATCGCGCGCCGCGGGGCCTCTGCTGGAAGGCGTGGCGAACCTGCAGGACACCATCGCCAAAGTCGCGGCGTCCACCATCGACCCTGCGCCCAAGCTCGATCTGCTCACCCACTTGCGCACCAAGCTCGAACAATTCCAGAAGGCCGCCGCCGATGCGCTCGGCCTGGCGCTCACGGCCAGCGTCGATCCGCCGCAGAACGCGCCGCAACAGGGCTTCTTCCGCTTCGAGCAAACGTTCCTCATGGCATATCCCGGCCAGACGTTCACCCTGACGGCGCACTTCTACAATCGCAGCCAGCAGAACGTCGACACGCCGCAGTTCGAGCTGCTCGCGCCGGCCGGCTGGAAGTGGGAGATGACGACCTTTGCGCCGCAGCATGGCGCCATCGTTCCCAACGGCGAGGCGAGCGCCCAGTTTTCAGTCACCGTTCCGGAAAACGCCGAATACACCAAGCCTTATTTTCATCGCAACGACCCGCAGCAGGAAAACGCGTATACGATTGACGATCCGCGATGGCTCACACAGCCCTTCGCGCCGCCGCCGCTGATCGTCCGCGTGCGCTACACCACCGGCCCCAACGACCGGAGTGGTGAAATGAATTCCGCCGTGCAGGTGAAGTACGTGGATCCCATCTACGGTCAGCAGCAGCGCCCCATGCCGGTCGGGCCGCCACTCTCGGTGGAGCTGGAGCCGCCCACGCAAGTCGTGCCCACCCAAGGCGCGGGCGCGACGCACGTACGCGTGGGCGTGCGCAACAACGTAATAGGGGGCGCGAAGGCAACGCTGCGCCTGGAAGCGCCCTCAGGATGGAAATTCACGCCCGCTTCTCTGCCGGTGAGCTTCAGCGCCGACGGTGAATATCAGGCATTCGACTTCACCGTCACGCCGCCGCAACTCAGCGAGCGCCGATATCAGGTCAAGGCCGTGCTCGACTACAACGGCAAGCAGGTTCGCGACGGATACCGCGTGGTGACCCGCCACGACCTGGGCGCTTACTACTACTACCATCCCGCCGAGCAGAACGTGAGCGCCGTGCAAGTCAAGACGCCGCCGCGTCTGCGCGTGGGCTACATCATGGGCGCCGGCGACGATATTCCTCCCGTGCTGAGGCAGGTCGGGATCAACGTCTCGCTCATCCCGCCGCAAGAGCTGGCTTCCGGCGACTTGAGCGTCTACGACGCCATCGTGCTCGGCATCCGCGCCTACGACGTCCGCACCGACGTGCGCGAGCACAACCGCCGTCTGCTCGGCTACGTCTCCGCTGGCGGCCGTCTGATCGTGCAGTACAACGCCCAGACAGCGCTGTTCAACGCCGGGCACTACACCCCGTATCCGGCGACGCTGGGCAGCGACCGCGTCACGGTGGAAGAAGCGCCGGTGGAAGTGCTGGCTGCGCAGGATTCCGTCTTCCACGCGCCGAACCACATCACCGCCCACGACTTCGACGGCTGGGTGCAGGAGCGCGGCCTCTACTTCATGCACGATTGGGACGCGCGCTACACGCCGCTGCTCGCTTCCCACGATCCGGGCGAGTCTCCGCTCAAGGGCGGGCTGCTCGTGGCCCGGTACGGCAAAGGCACATGGATCTACACCGGCTACGCCTTCTTCCGGCAGCTGCCGGCCGGCGTGCCGGGGGCGACGCGATTGTTCGTGAATCTCCTGGGGCCAGGTAAAGTTCACGGTCCACCGTCTGCAGTTCACGGTAACGGCGCTTCACGTGGTTCGCTTGACGGTGGACTGTGAACTGTAAACTGTGAACTCGCCATCCATGCCCACCGCCGCCGAGCAGCAACAACCAGCCTCCCGCCTCATCCGCGGCGTCGGCCTCCGGGAAGCCACCGCGCTGAACATGATTGACATGATCGGCGTCGGCCCGTTCATCACCATTCCCCTCATCGTGAGCGCCATGGGAGGACCGCAGGCCATGCTGGGATGGATTCTCGGCGCCGTCTTCGCCATGTGCGACGGCATGGTCTGGGCAGAACTGGGCGCCGCCATGCCCGCCGCCGGCGGCTCGTACTGGTATCTGAAGGAAATCTACGGCCCGAAGTCGCTCGGCCGCCTGCTCAGCTTCCTCTTCATCTGGCAGCTCTCGTTCAGCGCGCCCCTTTCCATTGCGTCGGGCGGAATCGGTTTGGCGCAATACGCCGGATACATCTGGAAGCCGCTGACCGCCACCTTGGCTTCGCGCAGCTTCGTTGCCAGCATTCCCGGCCTCGGCCCGCTGGAATTGCGCGTGCTCATCACCGCGGGGACGTGGGTTGCCGTGGGCACGGTGGCGCTCGCCACGGTCCTGCTTTATCGCCGCATCACCGTGATCGGGACGCTCTCCAAATTCCTCTGGGTTGGCGTCGTGGGCACGGTCGCATGGGTCATCTTCGCCGGACTCACGCACTTCGACGCGTCCAAGGCGTTCCGCTTTCCTCCCGGAGCGTTCACGCTCTCGCACAATTTCTTCACCGGGCTGGGCGCGGCCATGCTGATCGCCGCCTACGACTACTGGGGTTACTACAACGTGTGCTTCCTGGGCGAAGAAATTCGCGACCCCGGGCGCAATATCCCGCGCGCCGTGCTCTATTCGATTGCCGCCGTCGCCGCAATCTACATCGTGATGAACATCAGCATCCTCGGCGTGGTGCCCTGGCAGGAGATGATGGAGGCCGCCGGAAGCGAAGAGCGCTTCTACATCGTCAGCGTTTTCATGGAGCGCATTTACGGACCTGGGGCCGCACTTCTGGTGACGGCGCTCATCATGTGGACGGCCTTCGCCTCGGTTTTTTCGCTGATGCTGGGATACTCGCGCGTCCCCTACGCGGCCGCGCTCGACGGCAACTACTTTTCCGCCCTCGCGCGCGTTCATCCCGCCGGACGCTTTCCCAGCGTGTCGCTGCTGGCGCTGGGCGTGGTGGCGGCCGCGTTCTGCTTCCTGCGGTTGCAGGACGTAATCGCGGCGCTGGTCGTGATCCGAATCCTGCTGCAGTTCCTGTTGCAGGCCGTCGGCGTGATCGTGCTGCGCCGCCGCCGGCCTGAGCTGCCTCGTCCCTTCCGGATGTGGCTTTATCCCATCCCCGCGCTGCTGGCAGCGGCTGGATTCATCTATGTTCTGGTTTCCCGACCGAACGCGTTCAAAGAGATACGCTATGCCGCCGTTCTCGTCGCCGTCGGCCTCGTCCTTTATATGTGGCGAGCGTGGCGACGGCGCGAATGGCCGTTTGCGGCTGCATCCTTAGGCTCTGGCGAACCGGCGTGACATCGCTGTCATTCGCCGTCCTTTGCGGCCATGCGGTAAAGAAGTTGTTTCGTTTTGACGGCTCACGAATCTGCTTTTCAGGAATCTATAGAAAAGCTATACCGTTCAAGGTGACGAGGCGCGATGGGACAAGCCGGCATGGCTGACGTGCGCGAACAGGTCAGGGGCCAGTACCAGGAGCAGGCGCACGCCGGGCCGGCCCTGGAGCCCCTGCGCGAGCCGCTGTTCCGCTCTCTTTGGATCGCCGCCGTCATCTCCTACACCGGCACGTGGATGCAGAACGTGGGCGCGGGCTGGCTCATGACCTCGCTCACCATGGACCAGCCGCGCGCGCCCCTCATGGTCGGCCTGGTGCAGGCCGCCACCAGCCTTCCCGTGTTCCTCGTGGTTCTGGTCGCCGGCGCCCTCGCCGACATGGTGGACCGCCGCCGCCTGCTGCTCACCGCGCAAATCTGGATGACGCTCGCCGCCGCCGCCCTCGGCGTCCTCACGCTGCTGGGCATGGTCGGCCCGTGGACGCTGCTCGCCTTCACCTTCCTGCTCGGCTTCGGCAACGTGATGAACGATCCCGCTTGGCAGGCGATCACGCCGGAAATCGTCTCCGCCCGATGTTTTGCCGCAGCCGTCGCGCTCAACTCCGCCGGATTCAATGTAGCTCGCGCCGTCGGCCCGGCAATTGGCGGCGTGGTGGTTGCCATGGCCGGATCAGGCGCCGCCTTCCTGCTCAACGCAGCTTCCTTCCTCGGCGTCATCGTTTTTCTCTATCGCTGGAAGCGCGCGCCTCAGGCTTCGAATCATCCCGCGCAGCGCGTGTGGCATGCCGTCGGGGCCGGACTCGATTACATTCGCGGCGCCCCGGCGGTTCGCGCCGTTCTGGTGCGCACCGGACTGTTCAGCCTCTTCGCCAGCGCGCTCTGGGCCATGCTGCCGCTCATCGCGAAAGAGCACGGCTCGATCGGGTTCGGAACGCTGGTGGCATGCCTGGGAGCGGGCGCCGTCGTGGGCGCCACGCTGATTCCGGCGCTGCGCCGCCGGATGTCGCTCAATCGCCTCGTCGCCCTCGCCACCGCCGTGTTCGCGGTCGTGACATGTGTTGCCGGCGTTGTCCGGGTGTTTCCGGTGCTCTGCCTGGTCCTGTTCCTCGGCGGGATGGCGTGGCTCAGCATCCTGGCCAGCCTGAATCTTTCGGCGCAGACCATGTCGCCGCAGTGGGTGCGCGCCCGCGCTCTCTCGGCGTATCTTCTTGTGCTGCAGGGCGGCATGGCGGCCGGCGGCGCGCTCTGGGGCGCGCTGGCCGGCGAAATCGGTATCACCCGGGCGCTCGCCGTCGCGGCGGCAGGCCTGACGATGGGATTGCTTTTCGCCCGCCGCTATCGCCTTGGCGCTGCGTGGGTGGAGCTTCCGCCCCCGGTTACCACCGGGGCATGAGATTCATTTCGCGGCGCTCGAAGGCGCAAACGGCCCGGCCGGTCAAGTCATTACTAATTGAAGGAGAAACTCACATGAAATACGCGCGACATCCATGGGCCCTGCTCATCATCGCTTGCGCCGCTGCCGCCTGGGCGCAGGCGCCCGCTGCGTCAACATCTCCGAGCGTGGGACAGATCCTCGATCGCCAGATTGGCGGCGTGGAGTCGGAGTTCGTCCCGGCTGCCGAGGCGATGCCGGAGGACAAATACAACTTCGCTCCGACCAGCGGCGAATTCAAGGGCGTTCGCACCTATGCGCAGCAGATCAAGCACGTTGCGGCGGTGAACTACGTGGTCTTCGCCGCCATCGCTGGTGAGAAGCCCCCGGCCGACACCGGCGGCGAGAGCGGTCCGGATTCGGTGAAAACGAAGGCCGAGATCATAAAGTACCTGAAGGACTCGTTCGCTTACGCGCACAAGGTTGCCGCAGGCATCACCAAAGAGAGCACCACTGACATGGTGCAGAGCCCATTCGGCTCCAACAAGGTCAGCAAGCTCGGCCTGGCGGCGATCGGAATCAGCCACCCCTTCGACCACTACGGACAGATGGTGGTCTATCTGCGGATGAACGGCATCATTCCGCCGGCCAGCCGCGCCCAGTAGCAAGCAGGCATCAGATTGGGGCCCGGCCGCCTTCGGCCGGGCTTTCCCTCTCGCTACTCGGTACTCAGGGCTCGGTGCTGATTACCTCGGTCCATGCACCCTCGTATCCCGCCAAGGCCCTTCGTACTCTTTCGCTTCGCGCCCAGGGGCATCATTATTCCTGGCATGGCAAGCAGACTCCTGGACGTGTTTTCGCTGTTGAGTTGCGCCCACAAGTTTTCCTGGCCACGCCGCATGGACAGCGGCGAGTACTACCAGGTCTGCCTGATGTGCGGAACCGAATACGGCTACGACTGGAACACCATGCGACGCACCGCGCCGCGCCAGACCCCCGAACCGTCGTCGCGGCGAAAGAACGAAGCAGCGCCGCGCGGCGGACGGCCTCGCGCGCACTGCACCTGGCAGCCGCGTGCGCGCCGGCTGCGTCACCACGTCCCGGTGCGCTATCGCCTGCAGGGATCCACGCCCTGGCTCGAGGGCACGATGGAAAACGTGAGCCGCTCCGGCGTCCTGTTCTCATGTCACACTGCGCTCGATCGCGGCGCCGTCATCGAAATGGTCTTCGAGATGCCGGAGGAAATCGCCGCCCAGCGCGGCTGCAAGGCGCTGTGCCGCGGCATGGTGACGCGCAGCGTCGGCTTCGACGGCGATGCCGCCACGATCGCCGCCAGCATCAGCGACTGCCGCCTGCTGAACACGCCCAACTGACGCCGGGCCGCCGGAGTAGCTACAATACTTATTTCGGCCTATGGCGGCGGCCCCTCCTATCCTCCGGCGCGGTCGTGAACCCGCGGCCCTTCTTCTGCTCGTGCTTGGAGTTGCGCTCTGCTTTATCGCGGTCAGCTTTCTTACCCGGCAATATAAGGAGCGGCGCGATTTTCTGGCACGTTCGTGGTATGCCCGGGGAGAGCAGGCGCTGGCCGCCGGCGATTCTGCGCGCGCCATCGCCGATCTCCGCAACGCGCTCGCTTACGATCGCGACAACAGCGATTACTATCTCCTGCTCGGCGAGGCCCTGGAAAGGGCGGGACAAGGCGCCGAGTCGCGCTCCTACCTGCTCGGCCTGCTCGAGGCCGATCCCGCCAGCGGGCGCGTGAATCTGGATTTGGCGCGCATCGCTGCCGGCGAAGGCGCCATCGAGCAGGCGCGCCGCTACTATCACAACGCGATCTACGGCTTCTGGCCGGAAAACGCCCCCGAGCAACGCCGCCGGTTACGCTTTGAACTGGCCCGGCTCCTGCTTCGCCACAAGCTGCGGAATGAGGCCGACTCTGAACTCGTCGCCCTTCTGGAGACCATGCCCAGGGGCTCGCCCGCTGACCTCCAGGCCGGCGAGCTGTTGCTGGAGGCCGGCGACTACAGCCGCGCCTACGAGGTATTCACCGCCAGCCTGCGCAGCGACAAACGCAACATTGTGGCGCTGGCCGGGGCCGGTGAGGCAGCGTTTCAGCAGGGTGATTACCGTTCCGCGCGATCTTACCTGGCGCGCGCCGTGGAACTTGGTCCCGTCAACACGCGCGCGGCCGAACTGCTGGCCGCCGCCGACGAGATTGCGCGCGTGAATCCGCTGGCGCCGCTGATTACCAGCGCGGAGCGCGTGCGGCGTGTGCGCCAAGCTGTAAAGACCGCCTCGGCCCGCATCGCCGACTGTATCAGCTCCACACCCCGCGCCGGCGACGCCCAAAGCGCCTCCGCGCTGGTTTCGCTCGCCGCGCAGCTGGCGGGCGCTGAAAAACAGGCCGCTCGGCTGCATGACAACCCCGAGGCGATTGCGGCGGTATTGAGCACCGTGTTTGCTGCCGAGGCCGCCGCGGAACGGAACTGCGGCCCGGCTACCGGCGCCGACCTGGCCCTGCTGCGTATCGGTCGCTCCGGCGAGGCGCGCGTTCCATGAGCGCGCGCGCCGCTGCCGCCGGCCAGGACGACGCCGTCCTGCGCCAGGCGCCACGCCCTCTTCTCCGCGAAGAACAATACTTCCTGCTGCTGGCGATTGTGATCGGCGTGTACTCCGGCCTGGCCGTGGTCTGCTTCCGTCTCGCCATTGAATGGACGCGCCTGTGGATGCTCGGCCCGGCTCTCACCGCCTCGCCATTGCGCACCCTGGCGGCCCCGGCCGCGGCCGGATTGCTCGTCGCGCTTCTGGTGGTGCGCCTCTTCCCTCGCGCTCGCGGCAGCGGCGTCAATCAGACCAAGTCCGCCGTCTACATCTACGACGGCTCCATTCCCTTTCGCACCGTCGTCGGGAAGTTCATCACCGCGGCGCTTGCCATCGGCAGCGGACACTCCCTCGGTCCGGAAGATCCCTCTCTGCAAGTGGGCGCCGGTCTCGCCTCGGCCATCGGGCGCCGGCTGCACCTCTCGCGCGAGCGAGTGCGGCTCATCGCGCCGCTGGGCGCCGCCGCCGGTCTCGCCGCCGCCTTCAACTCGCCGATCGCCGCCGTCCTGTTTGTGATCGAGGAAGTCATCGGACGCTGGAGCGCCGGCGTGCTCGGCGCCGTCGTGCTCTCCGCCGTTTCCGGGACGGTTGTCGCGCGCTGGTTCCTCGGCTCCGAGCCCATGTTTCGCGTGCCCGCTTTCGAGCTGCGCAATCCCGCCGAACTGCTCGCCTACGCCGCGCTCGGCGTGGTGGGCGGGCTGGCGTCAGTCGTGTTCCTCAAGCTTGTGCTCGGCCTGCGTCCGCGCCTCAAGGCCCTTCCGCGCTGGACGCAATACCTGCAGCCCGCGATTGCCGGGCTGATCGTGGGCGCCCTGGGGCTGTTTGCGCCGCAGGTGATGGGCGCCGGCTACGAGGCGATGGACCAGGCCATGCACGGCCAGTACAGCTGGCAGCTGCTCGGTGGACTGGCGGGGCTGAAGATCGCCGCCACCGCCGCCTCTTTCGTCAGCGGCACACCCGGCGGCCTGTTTGCGCCCACCCTCTTCATCGGCGCCATGCTCGGCGCCGCCGTCAACGGCGTGTCGCAACAGTTGGCGCCCCACCTCACCGGGCCCATCGGGGCCTACGCATTGGTCGGCATGGGCACCGCCTTTGCCGGGATTCTGCGCGCGCCCATGACTTCCGTCTTCATGGTCCTCGAGGTCGGCGGCAACTACGGCATCATTCTGCCGGTGATGATCTCCAACACCGTCGCGTATCTCATCTCGCGCTCGCTGCAGCGCACGCCCCTGTTCGACGAGCTTTCGCGCCAGGACGGCATTGACCTGCCTTCGATGGAAGAGCTGCGCGAAGAACGCACACTGCGCGTGGAAGACGCGATGCAGCCTCCGCCTTCGCCGGTCCTCGACGCCGGCGCCACCGTGGACGACGCCCTGAAGCAGGTCGCGGGCAGTTCCGGCGGATTTTTCCTCGTGAACGGGGCCGGCGCGTGGCGGATCGTTCGCCGTCCCGAGCTGGAGCAACTCGGCGCCTCGGGCGCGGCCATGCACAAGCTCCACACCGTCGCAGGCGACGTGCTGCCGGTCGTGCATCCCGACCATTCGCTGGAGCACGCCCTGCGAATGATGAAAAGCGGCCAACTGCTTCCGGTCGTCCATCGCGCCAGCGTCGCGCAGTTGCTCGGAACAGTTTCCGCCGACGACATTCTCCGCGCCTACCACGAAGCGGGACGCGAGATCGGGATCGAAGACTGATCTCCGCCCGCTCTTGTTGTTAACAATCTTTACAGTATCGCCAAAGACACTCCCAATTCCCTGCTTGCTTCCCCTACAATGCCCTCCGACCGGGCGGCCCGACATTTAGCCACCACCGTTGCTTCTACCACGGATGGAAGCCCGCTGGATTGAGTTCCTGCGAGTCCGTAGGCGGTGGAATACGGCTCGCTCTGCTCCTGGGGCTGCCCGGTCTTTCAGGATTCGCAAGAATCCGCAGGAGCGTGGCGAGACGTGCTGGGCTGGTCTGTTCGAAACTGGGTCCTGGGGAAGGCTGTTCGCGGGCCGCACACCGCGGTCCTACCTAACCCGGTGACAGGGAAGGGCTCAGGTACATTCGACAGACAGTTTAGGTATTAACCCCAGTTTGTGCAGGGGCAGTCCAGGTACATAGTCACAAACAGTGCGGGCGGGGCCACGGCTGCACTAGCGTTTTGGGGAAAACACTGATGTAGTTGTTGGAACCCCGCCCACACCTTTTAGCGTTGACTCCTAGTCCTTCCGTAGCACCCACCGCCGCGAGGCGGTTTTTCTTTTTCTGCCATGCCGGTGTCGACGCGGGCGACCTCGCCCGCGTGAGTTACTTCACCGCCGCGAAGTGCGCGTCGTACCAGGCAAGCGAGCGCGTAATCCAGTCCACCAAGTGCTTCGGTTCGCGCAAGCCGTGGCCTTCGCGCGGATAACGCGCGAACACCGTCTCCACGCCAACATCCTTGAGCGCGATGTAGAACTGCTCGCTCTCCGCGATCGGCACGTCGGGATCGTTCTCGCCGTGGACCAGCAGCGTGGGAGTTTTCGCCTTGGCCACGTGCTTGAGCGGCGAGCGCTCCCAGAGCACGTCCATCAACTTGCCCTGGTGCGGACGCGCGCCCCACTCCATTTCCTCGTACTGGTTGTAATAGGTCATGTAGTTGTAGCTGATGAAATTGGTGATCGCCGCCGTAGGAATCGCCGCTTTGAACATGCTGGTCTGCGTGATCAGCCACGCCGTGAGCTGTCCGCCATAGCTCACGCCCTCGATGCCGAGCCGGTCCGGATCGAGCCACCGATAGCGCCGCAGCGCCGCGCCCACGCCGTAGAGCACGTCCATGCCTTCGTCCCCGTCCTGGTCCCGGAAGACGGCGTCGGCGAACTCCTGTCCGTAGCCGGTGGAACCGCGAAAGTTCACCATCAGCGTGGCGTATCCGTGCGCGGCGTACACCTGGTTCTTGAAATTGAATGCCGGGCCCTGCTGTCCGTGCGGCCCGCCGTGAATCACGACGATGAGCGGATACTTGCCTTCCGGCTTCCAGTTCAGCGGACGCGTAAGGAACGCTTCCACGTTCCACTTGTTGTCGTTGCTGATGAACGTGAACGACTCAACCGGCGCGAGCTGCTTTCCGCCGAGGACGCCGGCGTTGAGGTTCATCAGCCGGCGGGGCTCCGCTGCTCCGGACTTGAGGAACAACTCCGTCGTGTCGCTGCGGCCCGCGAAGGTGTAGGCGATCGCGTTGTCCCTGCGTGCCGCAAACGTGCCCACGAATCCGGCGTCGCCAACAACCATCTCCGGCTTTCCGCCCGCTACCGGCAGCCGATACAGGTGATTGCTCCCGCGCTCCTGCACGGTGAACAGCAGCGCCGCACCGTCACCGGTCCACGCCGGCGCACCCTGGCGATTGTTGATCGCAGCGCCGATCTCACGACGACCGGTGCCGTCAGCGTTCATCACCCAGACGTGCGTATCCTCCATGTTGGTTTCGAGGTCGGTGAGGCCGCGCTTGGTGGCGCGGTACGCGATCATCTTGCCGTCGGGCGACCAGCGCGGTTGGAATTCGCATCCCTCGGTTGCCGTGAGCCGGCGCACCGCGCCCGTCGCCGCGCTGACCGTGAACAGGTCGTTGTTGAAAATGCGGTCCGGATCGGGCTCGCGGTTGGAAACGAACACGATCTCATCCCCGCTTGGCGCCCAGTCAATCGAGTGCTCGTAGTAGTTGCCGGTGGTGAGCTGGCGCGGCGTCCCGCCGGCGGCGTCAATCACGAACACGTGCGTGCGCTTGTTGTCGTTGAAGTGCGAGTTCCCTTCCCAGAAGTCTGGCTTGTACAGATACCGCGTGATGATCATTGGATCGCCGTTCGCGTCTTTCGTCTCCGGACCAGGCACGGCAGAGACGAACGCAATGCGCTGGCTGTCGGGCGACCACGTAATCGTCTTCCCGGCGTTGGGATTTGGGCTGTTCGTGCCGTCGGTCTCGGCAAGAAAGCGCGGCGCCGAGCCGTCCGCGCCCGCAACAAACAATCCGCCCTTGCCGCCAATCCTGCCATCGAAGGCCAGCCAGCGCGAATCGGGCGACCAGGTCGGCTCCGAGCCGTGATCGTCGGCGCCGCCCACTCGCACGGACTTGCCGTCAGCCACCGTCATGACCCACAGCGTTGCGTACGGACGCCCCGTGCCGTCGTTGTTGTCCACGACGTAGGCCAGCCGCGTGCCATCAGGCGAGAACGCGACGTCGGCCACGCTGCGCAGGCGCAACAGGTCAGAAGCCTGCAAACCAGCGGGAAATGACGCAACCGTCTGCGCAACCGCGCAACAGGTCAGAAACAGAACTAGCAACGCTCGCGACAATGAACTCATGAACTCCCCCGCGTTTTTGGTGAGAACCGAGGACCGCGAACTGACAACTACTTCAACGACGGCCGCTTCCCTCCCGGCGCGCTGCCTGCCACGCGAACGATCGTTCCTTGCGGCCCGACCGCGTATCCCGCGTCGGGCGCTGCGAACGCAACCGCGTTGAAGTTGCCCTCGGCCAGGTGCTTCCACGTGCGTCCGCCGTCAATGGAATAGTCGGAACCGGTCGTTCCGACCGCGATCATCGTGGGCCACTGCGTGTTCGGGACCACCGCCACCGCCGACCGGTATCCGGCCGGCTGCTCCGACGCCAGCTTCCACGTCTTGCCTCCGTCGCTCGTCCAGGCCGCGTTTGCGTTGGCGACGGTGGGACTCTTGTAGTCGCCGCCGACGATCACACCCCGGTCGGTGTCGGCGAATGCAACCGAGAAAATTCCCGCGCCCTCTTTCCCCGCGGCAAACGGCGTGCTCACCGCCGTCCACGTCTTGCCGGCGTCGCTGGTGCGAAACACGCGCCCCACCGCCCCGCCGCCGGTCACGAACCAGGCGTACTTTTTCTCCGCCACGGCCACGCACGTTCCGCTCGCCGCAAAGGCGCCTTCGCCGTCGAGCGCCGCGGGCATGCCGCGCTCCGGCACGGCGGTCCACATCGCGCCCCCGTCAGACGTGAGCAGCACCGTGAAGCGTCCGCCCACCGGATCGCCGACAACGATGCCGTGCTGCGCGTCCCAGAACGCCATGCAGTCGAGAAAGCCCTTGGGATCGTGATTCGCGTATTGCGCGGTCCAATGCGCGCCGCCATCGGTGGTCTTGAAGATGCGTGACGCCTCGCCCGGCCCGGCCGCCAGCAGGTACGCCGTGCTCGCATCGAAGGCCTGCACGTCGCGAAAGTCGAGCGTCTCGGCGCCGGCCACCTGCGCCGGCGTCCACGTCTCGCCGCCGTCGGTCGTCCGCAGATACGTGCCCCGCGTGCCGCTCGCCCACGCAATTTTGCCGTCCACAACCGAAATCCCGCGCAGGCTGCTGGTCGTTCCGCTGTTCTGCGGCGCCCACTGGGCAAAGCACTGCGTTGCGAGCAGCAGGATTGCGATCGGCACACTCCTCTTCATAAGGGAAAACAGTCTATCGAATGGCACGAAAATGCGCGCCTGCCGCGGGGCAGGCGCGCCCCTATGACTTGGTGCTCGCAACTCGGTTCTCGGCACTGCTCTACTTCGACCCTCCCGCCTGCGCATCGGCGCCCTTCAGTTCGATGGGATTGCCGGCGAACAGCGTGCTCGCTCCCTTGTCGAGCGCCAGCTTGTTGAAGTCGTTCACGTCGCCCTTGAGCAGCGCGTTGAACTCGGCCAGGTGCGACTCCAGCTGCTTGCGCAGCGTGGCCATCTCTTCCTGTTCCAGTTCAGTCGGCGCCACGCCGTAGCGGCCGCTGATGGAGAACATCAGTCCCTGCAGCCGTTGCTGGAAGCGGTCCAGGTAATGCAGCGTATCGCTGCCGCCCTGTTGCAGCTCGGTGTTGAAGATCTTCTCCTCGAACCCGCGCAGCTTGCGGTCGAGCGCCCGCGCCTGCTGCATCACCGGCTGATACGACGCCTGCGCCACGCCGCCCTCCTCGTTGCCCGCGCTGAGGAAGCGCTGCACCGCGAGCAGCTGTGTGTGCATGCTCTCCAGCCGGTTCAGCGCCGTGTTCAGGGCCGTCACCTCGTCGCGCAACTCCAGCGCCGCCTTGGTCTGCGCCGCGAACACCTCCATCGGGATGTTGAAGCGCGGATCAGGACGCGTTTCCGCCACCGTGGTTTGCGAATCGTTGCCCACGCTCACCGTGATCTTGAAGCTGCCCGGAACCACCGGCGGCCCCGAGCGCGGGAAGAATTCGGCTTCGAACTCGCTTTCCTGCTGCTGCTGGAAGTCCAGACGCGTGGCGCCGTCGTAGGTCATGTCCCAGCTCACGCGATTGAACCCGGCATTCGCGGTGCCGTAGAACGTGCGGACCTTCTGGCCGGCCGCGTCGGTGACCGTGATTTTCACCGGCGTCTGCCGCCGGCGGCGCATCTCCGGCGTGGTCTCCAGCGCCGACTTCAACCAGTACTGCACCACCACGCCCGGCGGCGGATTCGGCGCCGGCGGCGTGGCCGATGAGTTGAACCCGCCGCGGTTCCAGTTCTGCCAGCGGCGCGCCGGCAGCGTGGTGAACACGTGCAGGTTCGTGTTGGCCGCGATCTTGTCCTGTTCTTCCAGCGGCACGATGTTGTCGAGGACGAACAACCCCCGCCCGTGCGTGGCCACGATCAGGTCGTGACGGTCCTTGTGGAACTTCACGTCATACACGGGAACGTTCGGGAAGTTGCCCTTCAGCGGCTTCCAGTCGTCACCATCGTTCATGGAAAAGTACAGCCCGGTGTCGGTGCCCAGCACCAGGAAGCCCTTGCGGTTGGGGTTCTCGCGCACAACCCGCGCCGGCTCGTCGTCCGGCAGGCCCTTGATGATCGCCGTCCAAGTCTTGCCGCCATCGTGCGTGCGGTAGACGTATGGCTTGTTGTTGTCGAGCTGGTGCGCGTCGTAGGCCACGTACGCCGACTCGGGCGAGAACGGAGACACGTCGATCTGCTGAATGCGCGCCCACTCCGGCGCGCCCTTCGGCGTCACGTTCGTCCAGTGCGCGCCGCCGTCTTTGGTCATCTGCACCAGGCCGTCGTCGGTGCCCACCCAGATCACGTTCGCGTCGGTCGGCGCGATACTGAACGAGAGGATGGTGCCATAGGTCTCCGCGCCGCTCAGGTCGAGCAGGATCTGCCCGCCGCTGGAGGCCTGCTTCGTCTTGTCGTTGCGAGTCAGGTCGGGACTGATCGGCTGCCAGTGCGCGCCCGCGTCGGTGGACTTGAACAGCACGTTCGCGCCCAGGTAAACGGTGTTGGCGTCCTTGCGGTCAACGCCGATGGGCGACGTCCAGTTGAACCGATACTTTAAGTCTGCCGGCGCCATCGAACCAACCCCATGCAGGTACGGACGCACGCTGATCGAGCGCCCGTTCGTCTTGTCGAAGCGCGAAATGAACCCGTTCTGCGAGTCGGCATAGATGATGTTGCTCTTGCCCGGCGCCGGGACAACGTATTCCCCGTCGCCGCCCGTCGCCGTCCACCACAGCGAGCCGGGAATGCCGCCGCGGCTCAGGCTGTTCGACGGGCCGCACCAGCCGTTGTTGTCCTGCAAGCCGCCGCACAGCAGGTACGGCTCGTCGTCGTCGTGCGCCACCATGTAGAACTGCTCGATCGGCAAATTGTCGAGGAAGCGCCACGTCTTGCCGCCGTCGCCGGTCACGTACACTCCGCCGTCGTTGCCTTCGATCATCCGCTCCGGTTGCGTCGGATCGATCCATAGCGAGTGATGGTCGGGATGCACGCCGCGCCCGATGTTGCGCGCGTTCTTGCCGCCGTCGTCCGACTGCAGAATGTCGAACGACAGGAAGTACAGCCGGTCTTCGCGATCGGGCGCCACGTACACCTGGCTGAAGTACCACGGCCGCGCGGCCAGCACGTGCCGGTCGCTGACCTCGGTCCAGTGGTCGCCGTTGTCCTTCGACTCCCACAGGCGTCCTTTCTTGGCGCCACCCAGCGC
This sequence comes from Terriglobales bacterium, assembly GCA_035651995.1. NCBI lineage: Bacteria > Pseudomonadati > Acidobacteriota > Terriglobia > Terriglobales > Terriglobales bacterium. Next base: position 49,523 of record DASRER010000039.1, read on the forward strand.
GTAGATGTGCGACGAGTTCGACTTCGCAATCGCCAGGCCGATGCGCGACATCACTTTCGGCAGGCCCTCGGTCAGGCGCGTCCACGTCACGCCGCCGTCAGTCGAGCGCCACACGCCGCTGTTCGGGCCGCCGTCGTCGAACATCCACGGACGCCTCGTCGCCTGCCACGTCGAGGCGAACAGCACCAGCGGATTGTTCGGGTCCATCACCAGCGCAGCCACGCCGGTGCTGTCGTCCACGAACAACGTTTTCGTCCACGTCTTGCCGCCGTCGGTGGTGCGGAACACGCCGCGGTCCTTGTTCGGACCCCACGCGTGTCCCTGCACGCCGACCAGCACAATGTTGGGATCGGCTGGATGAATCACGATGCTGGAAATCTGTCCCGCATCGCCCAGGCCCATGAAGCGCCACGAGGCGCCCGCGTCGGGCGAGAAGTACACGCCCTTCCCCGTGACCACGTCGTTGCGGATGTTGGCCTCGCCCGTGCCCACCCAGATCAGGTTGGGATTCGATGGCGCCAGCGCGATCGCGCCGATCGATGGCGGATACTTTTCGAAGATCGGCTTCCACGACAGCCCGCCGTCCACGCTCTTGAACACGCCGCCGGCTGCCGCGCCCGCATAATAGATGTTGGGCTTTCCCGGCACGCCCACAACCGCGGTCACGCGCCCGCCGCCCACCGTCGGCCCCAGGTTGCGGAACTTCAGGTTCTCCAGCGGATCGGTGCTCTTGCTGGGCGCGGGTGCGGCTTCTTCCCTCTCCTGCTCCTGCGCCATCGCGCCGACGCAGAACAGCACCAGCAGCAACAGGGCGGACAACTTCCACAGGCGAAGCATGGACTTCATGGCGAACTCTCCTCTATGCGGGTGGGTGACGTCAGCCAGGATTGCTCGGCAGGCAGACTGCTCCCGAAACGGTTAGCCAGCTTACCGCAACAGGCAGAGACAATAAAGAGCAGCCCTGGCTCGAAGCATCACGGACCGTGTGGCGCGGGCGACCTCGCCCGCGCCTGTTCGGCGCCCGCAAGTTTTCCCACAAAAACCGATCTCCCCGGCGAGGACCTGCGTACCATCTGTCATGCGGACCGCCGCCACCCTCGTCCTTGCGCTGCTGGTTTGCCCGGCCCTGCTCGCCCAGGACGACCTCGCCACCTTCAAGGCCGAGGTCAACCTCGTGCTGCTCGACGCCACCGTCCGCGACCGCCAGGGCCGCGTCATGACCGACCTGGGGAAAGACGACTTCCGCCTGCTGGAAGACGGACGCGAGCAGCGCATTCAGTACTTCTCGCGCGACGAGCTGCCGCTGGCCATCGCGCTCGTGCTCGACGTGAGCGGCAGCATGAAGCCAACCTTCGCGCAACTGCGGCGCTCGATGGTTTACGCCCTCGACCGCCTGCGTCCCACCGACCGCGCCGTGCTCTTCGCCTTCAGCCGCGACACCGAACGCCTCACCGGCCTCACCAGCAACCACGACCAGCTCGCCGACGCCATGGAATCGGTGAGCGCGCGCGGCGGCACCGACATCCTCGACGCGCTCTGGGCCGCCAGCGTCTACCTGAAGCAGCAGGCCCCGAAAGACCGCCGCGCCGTCATCCTCATCTCCGACAACATCGCCCCCAAGCGCGCCGAGCATGGCACGAAGGAAGTCATCGAGACCGCGCTCGAGTTCGAAACCGAAGTCCACAGCCTGTGCGTGTGCAACATGCCGCTCGGCTACGCGCTCCGCTTTACCCAGCCGGCATTCGCGCGCGTGAACGTTAGCAAAATCGTGAAGGCAACCGGCGGCGCTCTCACCAAGACTGGCTCCGACCAAACCCTCATCGAAGCCCTCGGCCAGACGCTGACCCGTCTGCGCCAGCGCTACACGCTGGGCTATACGCCCGACAAACGCAAAGACGCCAGGCCCGGCCAGTTCCACCGCGTCGAAATCCGCCTCTCACCCCAGATCGGCAAGCCTGGCGACGACTACACCGTCTCCGCACGCTCGGGCTACTACACGCCGTCGACTCCCTGAAGCCTTCGTGTCCTGTGTCCCTTCGTGCCCTTTGTGTTTAAGGCTTTTGACTTTGAATTTGCTTTTGCCGCGCGATTCGGTCCGCTGACGCCGGCAAAATTCGACTTTTGCTCACAGTCCCGCTATAAATGTCCGCTCCGCGCACTGAATTGGTTCCTGGTTTCTGCCGTCGCAAGTGGGTTTCACTCGAAACTTGAAACTGAACACTGTTTCCGGGAGGCCTCATGCTGCGTCGTTCCGCCGCGATCGCGGTTCTAACCCTGATCACCCTGACCGCGCTCATCGCGCAAACGCCCGCCCGCCGTGCCATCACCGAAAAAGACATCTTCGCCTTCCAGTGGATTGGCGATCCGCAACCCTCGCCCGACGGACAGCGCGTGGCCTTCGTCAAGGTCACCGTGAACGAGAAGCGCGACGGCTACGACACGGCCATCTACACCGTCTCCACGCGCGGCAACGCGGCTCCCGAGCGGCTGACCGGCGGCCGGCACGATTCCGCCCCGCGCTGGTCGCCTGACGGAACGCGGCTGGCATTCCTCCGCTTTGAAGAAAAGGACGGCAAGCCGCAGCCGCCGCAGCTCTATCTTCTCTCGATTGCTGGCGGCGGCGAGGCCGTGCAGCTCACCCACATGCCGAAAGGCGCGGGCGCGCCCAACTGGTCACCCGACGGCAAGCACATCGCCTTCACCAGCACGACATTGCCCGAGGAGTTCGCCAGGTCCGAGCGCGAGCGCAAGATGAAAGAAGCGGAGATCAGGGCCGGGCCGGCAGCGAAACCGGAGGACGAGAAGGCCCGCACCGAGAAGAAGGAAGAAACCGAAACCAGCGGCGAAGGCGCCAGGGCCAGCTTCAATCCCGGACACGAGAGCGACGTCCGCGTCATCACCCGCGCCGTTTACCGCATGAACGGCGCCGGCTATCTCGATCCCTCGCATCCCACGCACATCTGGATGCTCGACACGCCCGCTCCCGGCGGCCCCGAGCCCACGCCGCGCCAGCTCACCTCCGGCAAGTTCGACGAAAGCGACATTACCTGGTCCAACGACAGCGCCCTCGTCTATTACACGACCACGCGAATCGAAGAACAGTACTACGAGCTGCCGCAGAGCGACGTGTACGCCGTCGCGCTTGCGGGCGGCGAGCCGCGCAAAATCGCCGCCCTTGACTTCGACGCCGGCGGACTCTCGCTCAGCCCCGACGGCAAGCGCCTGGCCCTGCGCGGCGACGCGCGCCACGTGCCGGTGCAGTCCTACACGCAGCCTGACTTGTGGGTGCTCGACATCGCCTCCGGCGGCCCGCCGCGCAACTTGACCGAAAAGTACGACTACGACGTCGGCGCCGGTCTCACCGGCGACCAGTCCGCCCCGCGCGCCGCCGGCAACTCGCGACCCATCTGGACCGCGGACGGCCGCGCCATCATTGACGTGGTCTCCAAGGAAGGCCGCGCCAACCTCGTCCAGTTCGACGCGTCCACCGGCGCGCCCACCGAGTACACGCGCGGCAACCACGCCGTGATGAGCTTCCGCGCCCTCTCGTCCGCGAGCGGCCCGGCCGGCTTGCTGCTCAGCATCTCCACCCCCACCAACATCGCCGATCTTTATTCGTTGAGCGGCCCGGGCGGCGAAATGCGCCGCCTCACCAGCATCAACGCCGGCCTGTTCAGCCAGCTCAATCTCACCGAGCCGGAAGAAATCTGGTATCCGAGCTTCGACGGCAAGCGCATTCAGGCCTGGGTGCAGAAGCCGCCCGACTTCGACCCCGCGAAGAAGTACCCGCTCATCCTCAACATCCACGGCGGCCCGCACGCCGCTTACGGCTTCGTCTTCGACCACGAATTCCAGTGGATGGCGGCCAAGGGCTACGTCGTGCTCTATCCCAACCCGCGCGGGTCAACCAGCTACGGACAGGAGTTCGGCAACATCATTCAGTACCACTACCCGGGCGATGACTCCCGCGACCTGCTGCTCGGCGTGGATGAACTCATCCGGCGCGGCTATGTCGACGCGAAGAAACTCGGCGTCACCGGCGGCTCCGGGGGCGGCGTGCTCACCAACTGGATCGTGACGCACAGCGATCGTTTCGCCGCCGCGGTCTCCCAGCGCGACATCAGCGACTGGGCCTCGTGGTGGTACACCGCCGATTTCACGCTTTTCCACGAAAACTGGTTCAAGGCGCCGCCGTTCGAAGATCCGGCCGACTACGCGGCACGCTCCGCCATCACCTTCGTCAAGAACATCCGCACTCCGATGATGTTCATCCTGGGCGAGGCCGACTACCGCACGCCTCCCACCTCGGGCGGCGAGCAGCTCTTCCGCGCGCTCAAGTACCTGAAACGCCCCACCATCATGATCCGTTTCCCCGGCGAGTCACACGAACTCTCCCGCAGCGGCCAGCCCTGGCACCGGGTGGAGCGCCTGCAACACATCGTGGGATGGATGGACAAGTACCTTCAGGGAAAGCGCATCCCGCAGTACGACAGCGTGGCTGAGCAGCAACCGGCCGGCGTGCCAAAACCTGCCGAGCAGCCGGAAAAACGGAAGTAGAAGTACGACGGGCGCGGCGCCCGCCGCACCCGTCGCGCTGCTCTTTCGTGAAACGGGAAACGTGAAACGGTTCTTAGAAGTGGCACACCCTGCCGTGCTTCTCGAAATACTTCTGGTGATACTCCTCCGCCCGCCAGAACGGCGAAGCCGGCGCGATCTGCGTCACGATCGGCTTGCGGAAACGCCCTGACTTATCCAGCGCCTCCTTGCTCGCCTTCGCCGCCGCCTCCTGCTCCGGCGAATAATAGAAGATGACGCTGCGATACTGCTTGCCGAAATCCGGACCCTGCCGGTTGAGCTGCGTCGGGTCGTGAATCTGCCAGAATCGGTCGAGCAACTGCTCGTAGCTCACCTTCTTGGGATCGAACGTGACTTCCACCACCTCGGCGTGCCCGGTCGTGTCGGTACAAACTTCCTGGTAACTGGGGTTCTCTGTCTTCCCGCCCATGTAGCCCGAAACGGCATCAATCACCCCCGGGACCTCGCGGAACGCCGCCTCAACACCCCAGAAGCAGCCCGCGCCAAACGTGGCCTTTTCCATGGTCCTCTCCTTATGAATGTCTATGAGTGTAACGATAAACCTGATGAAGGGTCAGGCTGGCGGCGCGCAACTCCCGCGCCACACGCTTTACGTACGCAACTGACCGATGTCCGGATTCGCCCCTCGGCGCGTCCGAATGACGCATCCTGGCACACCTGTTAGATACCTTCTGCCGCCCTAAAGTTTCGCGCATCCCAGGCCGTCAACTCCGTTCTTCTCTCGATTGACACCAGAGTACCCGGTTGCTAGAGTCGCATCCTCGTCCAAATTTTGTCCGCGGAGCACACAGGAGACTTCCCGACCGATGACACGCCGTCTGGGCCCGCTGTGCTGCGCTCCGCTCTGTCTCCTTCTCCTGCTGACCGCCCATCCTCTGCCTGCGCAACAGCGCAATCCGTTCGCGCAGCGGCGCATTCCCCAGCGCCGCGCGGCTGATGCCGATGCCAATCGCCGGGACCGCTCCGGCGGGCGACGCGAGCACGACGGCCCCGAACAAATCCAGAAGCGCCAGGACTGGTTCTACCGCCAGCGCGCGTTTCCCCTCAAGCGCATCCCGGCGGGCGCGCGGCTCCGCGGCCTGCGCCAGATGGAAGCCATGGTCCGCGAGCAGCAGCGCGCGGCTGCCGCCTCCGGTCTGGGCATCACTGCCAATGCGAACACGTGGACGCTCATCGGCCCGCAGAGTGTCGTCCCGTTCAATGACAATCAGAGTGGCGCGCCCAATGCCACCGGTCGTATCACCGCGCTCGCCGTTGATCCGCGCAACGCCAATGTTGTCTACGCGGGCGCCGCCCAGGGCGGCGTTTGGAAGTCCACCAACGGCGGACAGACCTGGACGCCGCTCACCGACCAGCAACCTTCATTGTCGGTAGGCGCAATCGCCATCGCTCCGTCGGCGCCCGACACCATTTACGTCGGCACCGGCGAATTCAACCTGGCGCTCGACGCCTACTACGGCGTCGGTGTGCTCAAGTCCACCGACGGCGGCGCCACTTGGACTTACCTTCCCGGTTCGTTCTCCGGCCCTCTCGGCGCCGGCTTCTTCGGCGATGGCGGCGGCGCCTACTTCGGCTCCATCGCCGTGCATCCCACGAATCCCAACCTTGTGCTCGCCTCCGTGTTCAAGGAGACTGACACACAGGAGTTCTCCGGCGTCTATCGCTCCACCGACGGCGGCGTCACCTGGACGCGCGTGCTCAATGGCTTCACGTTCCAGGTGGTGTTCGATGCCACCGGCAATAACGCCTATACCGGCCTGGGATACTGCGACGACCCGGGCAGCCCGTTCGATTGCGTTTCCATTGGCCAGCAGCCCGGCGGCTTTTACAAGTCGGCCAACAGCGGCCAGACCTGGTCGAAGGTGAACAACTTCGGTCTCGGCGCGCAGAACACGGAATTCATCGGGCGCGTGGCGCTCGGCGTCGCCCCCTCCAGTCCGAATACTCTTTTCGCCGCGGTAGGCGACAGCGCCGACGGCGGCTCCGATGGCGTTTTCAAGTCAATCGACGGCGGCAATACCTGGAGCACGGTTTTCAGCGGCGCGAATAATTTCTGCGGCCCGCAATGCGATTACGACCTTGTGCTCGGTATCCATCCCACGAACCCCAACACCGTTTTCATCGGCGGCTCCAGCCCCAAGTTCGCCGATAACAATGGCGTCGGCATGTTCCTCCGCTCCCTCAATTCCGGAAACTTCGTGGACATCTCCGGGAATCAGCCCACGCTCGCCGCCACCCGCCTGCACTCGGACCAGCACGCCATCGCCTTCTCCGCCGACGGCAGCAAGATGTACGTCGGCAACGATGGCGGCGTTTGGAGCACCACCGACGCGCTGAATGCGACTGTGACCTGGACTAGCCTGAACAACAACCTCGCCACGCTCCAGTTCTATCCCGGCGTGGCGGTGAATCCCGCCAACGTGAACTTCCTCCTCGGCGGCACGCAGGACAACTCCACGCTGCGCACCAGCGACACCAACACCTGGTCGGAAGTAACCTGCGGCGACGGCGCCTTCAACCTCATCGACCCCAATACGCCGGCCACCGTTTACGCCACCTGCTTCGACGACGGCTCGGTGCAGAAGTCGGTGCAGGGCGGCGACGCGCCGAGCTGGGTCAACATCATGAACGGCATCGGCAGCGACCCGGTTCTCGACGCTACGCTGCTGCCGCCGCTGGCGATGGATCCGAACAACTCCAACCGCCTCTACTTCGGCACCACGCGCCTCTACCGCAGCGAAAACGGCGGCGCAAACTGGACGGTCATTTCAAATTCTCTCCTCGGGCCGAACGCATTCGCAGGCTTCGACGCGCTCACCGCCATCGCGCCCTCGCCGGTGGACAACAACACGGTCTTTGTCGCTACCTCCGACGGCGTCGTCCGCTTCACGCGCAACGCGCTCGCCGGCGGCCTGAGCACGTTCACCTCCGTCAGCGGACTGCCCGGACGCTGGGTCACGAGCCTGGCCGTCAGCCCACGCAACGGCGCCGCCTACGTCGGCGTCTCAGGCTTTTCTGGCTTCAGCGACAATCTTGGCCACGTCTTCTCCATTACGCTCAACGGCAACACGCCGACGCTCACCGATATCAGTGGCAATCCGAACACGGGCGGGTTGCCCAACATCCCGGTGAACGACGTCATCGTCGATCCCGACGTGGACAACACGCTCTACATCGGCACCGACGTCGGCGTGTTCTACACCACAAACAACGGGGCCTCCTGGACGGCCTTGGTGAACGGCCTGCCGCGCTCGGCGGTCATGGGCCTGCGCCTGCACCGGGCGACGCGCACCTTGATCGCGGCCACGCATGGCCGAAGCGCCTGGGCCATCATCAGTCCGGTCGCCGCCACCGGCAATCCGGCGCCCACCCTGACCTCGCTGCAACCCAGCAATCTGGCTGCGGGCAGCGCCGGGTTTCAGCTCACCGTGAACGGAACGAATTTCGTGAGCGGCGCTGCTGTGCAATGGAACGGCTCAGCGCGGACCACCACGTTCGTCAATTCCACCCAGGTGAAGGCGGCCATCACCGCGGCCGACGTCTCCGCAGCCGGAAGCGCGAATGTCACGGTCGTGAATCCTGCACCCGGCGGTGGACCCTCGAACGCGTTGGTTTTCACCGTCAATCCTCCGCCTAAGCCGGGGCTGAATTCCATCTCCCCTGGAACTGCGGTCGCCAACAGCGGTGGCTTCACTCTCACGGTCAACGGCGCCGGCTTCACCCCCTCGTCGGTAGTTGGATGGAACGGCGCCGCGCGCTCCACAACGTTCGTCAGCGCGACGCAGCTCACCGCCGCGATTCTGCCCTCTGACGTGGCTGCGGCGGGCGCCGCAGCCGTGACTGTGTCCACGCCCGCTCCCGGTGGCGGCACATCAGACGCCGTAACATTCTTCATCACCAATGGAAACACGGTGCCGGCCTCGCTTCCGCAAGCCCGCTACTGGCCCCACATCGTCGCAGGCGCCGGCTACGTGACCAAGATGACGGTCACCAACCTGACCAACGCGCCCAATGACATCCTGGTCTACTTCACCAGCCAGGCCGGCCAGACGCTGAAGACCGCCTCACTCCACCTCGCCGCCGCCGGCACCGCGCGCATCGCCACGCTCGAATCCGACCGCTTCGGCGCGCTCCAGATTCAGTGGGCCATCGTCAACAGCCAGGCCGACGTCACCATCAACCTGTTCTTCGAGTTCATCGCCGACGCCAACACGGGCGCCATCGTCAACACGGTCGGCTTCAACGACTCGCCCGGCCTGACCGCGTTCACCGTTCCCGTCGAGTTTGAGCCGCCGCCCCCCAACTTCGGCATCGGACGCACGGTCGGCATCGCCATCGCCAATCCCAACAACGCGCAGGCCACCGTCACCATCAAGCTGCTCGACAGCAGCGGCAGCATCGCCGCCACCCTCACGCGCAACGTGCCTGCCTTCGGTCAGATTTCCTTCCCGCTGGAGACGACGCCGGAATTTTCCGCCGTGCTGCCGAACGCAAACTTCCTTGGCAGCATCGCCGTCACCAGCACACAACCCGTCTCCGCCATCGCGCTGGAAGACGACCTCGGCCCGTTCTCGGCAATACCGGTGGTGCCAGGGACGGCGAAATGATCGCCCCGTCCGTTTTTCGTCCAGGACAAAACCGCGCCCCATCGGGACGCGGTTTCTGTTGCTAGTGTCCGAGAACCGGAAACTGAGAACTCACTTCTTCGGCCGATAAATATCGGTCGCCGTTCCATAGTAGGAATCGGCCGCTTCCATCAGCGTCTCTGAGAGCGTCGGGTGCGGATGAATGGTCAGGCCCAGGTCCGCCGCGGTCGCGGCCATTTCGATGGCGTGCACGCCCTCGGCGATCATCTCGCCTGCCCGTGTCCCGGTAATGCCCATGCCCAGGATGCGGTCCGTCTTCGGATCGATGATCAGCTTGGTCACGCCGTCGGTGCGGTCCATGCTGACCGCGCGCCCCGACGCAGCCCACGGATAGCGCACCACCTTCACCTCGCGTCCTTCCGCCTGCGCCTGCGTTTCGGTGAGCCCAGCCCACGCAATTTCCGGATCGGTGAACACGACGGCGGGAATCGCCTGGGGCTCGAACGCCACCCGCTTGCCCGCGATCACCTCGGCCGCCACCCGCCCCTCGTGCATCGCTTTGTGCGCCAGCATGGGCTCGCCGGCAATGTCGCCGATGGCGAAAATCGCCGCCTCTTTGGTGCGCCGCTGCTCATCCACCTCGATGAACCCACGCTTGTCCTTCGTCACCTTCGTCTTCTCGAGGCCCTCAATCTCGGTGTTCGGCTTGCGCCCCACCGATACCAGAATCTTGTCGTACACCTGCTCACCCGCGGCTTCGCCCTCGAACTTCACGCGAATGCCGGTCTTCTCCTCTTTGATCTGGGTGACCTTGGTGTTGAGCATCACCTTGTCGAATACTTTCTCGATGCGCTTCGCCAGCGGCGTCACCAGGTCGCGATCAGCGCCCGGCAGCAGCCCCGAAAGCACTTCGACCACCGATACCTTCGTCCCCAGCGCCGCGTAGACCGTGCCGAGTTCCAGCCCGATATACCCGCCGCCAACGACCAGCAGCGTCTTCGGCACATCCGTCAGGTCGAGCGCGCCGGTGGAATCCATCACGCGCGCGCTCTTGATGTCGAACACCGGCAGCGTCGCCGGACGCGAACCCGTCGCCAGGATGATGTTGTCGAAGCGGATCTTTTCTTCCCCGCCGGCCGCCTTCGCGATCGAAACCGTGTTCGCGTCCGCCAGCGACGCCTTGCCCTGGATGTAGGTGACCTTGCGCTGCTTGGCGAGCTGTCCCAGCCCGCCGGTCAGCTTGCTGACCACGCTCGTCTTGAACGCGCGCAGCTTGTCCACGTCCACCTTCGGCTTCGCGAAGGCAACGCCCCACGCCGCCGCGTGGTCGGCTTCGTTGATCAGTTCCGCCACGTGCAGCAGCGCCTTCGACGGAATGCAGCCCACGTACAGACACACGCCGCCCGGATTCACGTCGCTGCCGATCATCGTGACCTCCAGCCCCAGGTCGGCGGCCATGAAGGCGGCGGCGTACCCGCCCGGACCCGCGCCTACCACTGCAACTTTCTTTTTTGCGCCACTGCTCTGCTCAGCCACGCCTGCGTTCTCCTTGTTTTTTGGGAAACCTCTTGAGGAAACCAACTACTTGAGTGATGGGATCGGGCCGGTCAACGATTCAACTCGCGGAGCCGTAGAGATGTTGCTTGCAACGTCTCACCCTTCCAGCGACAGCAGGAACGGCTGCTCGAAAGCGTCGGCCAGCCAGCGCAGGAAGCGCGCCGCGTCGGCGCCGTCAATCAGCCGGTGATCGTACGAAAGCGAGAGCGGCAGCATCAGCCGCGGCTCGAACCTGTCGCCGCGCCACACCGGCTCGCGCTGCGCCCGCGCCATGCCCAGGATCGCCACCTCGGGATGATGGATGATCGGCGAGAAGAAGCTGCCGCCGATCCCGCCGAGGTTGGTGATGCTGAACACGCCGCCTTCCATCTCTTCCAGCCCGAGCTTGTGCGTGCGCGCCTTCTCCGCCGCCTGCGCCAGCTCCGCCGCCAGTTGGATGATGTTCTTCTTGTCCACGTCGCGGACCACCGGCACCAGCAGCCCGCGGTCCGTGTCGACCGCCACGCCGATGTGGACGTATTTCTTGTAAACGATTTCTTCCGTCGCCAGGTCGAGTGACGCGCCGAACTGCGGAAACTTCTTCAGCGCCGCCGCCACCAGCTTCAGCGCGATCGCGGTCATGGTGAGCTTGCCGCCTGCCTGCTCGGCGCGCTTGGCAAAGCGCTCGCGCAGCGCTTCCAGGTCGGTGATGTCGGCCTTCTCGTTCTGCGTGACCCGCGGAATCGTCCACGCAATCTGCAGGTGCCTGGCTGTCGCCCGCCGGATGCTCGACATCGGCTTGCGCTCGACCGCGCCCCAGCGGCTGAAGTCGGGCAGCTGCGCGGCCGGCAGCGCAACCCCGGCGGCAGGTGCGGGCGCACCCGCGGCGGCCTTCGACCGCTCGCGCGCGTGCCGCTTCACATCGGTTTCCGTCACCCGGCCGCCGGCGCCCGTGCCCTGCACCTGCGTGATGTCCACGCCAATCTCGCGCGCCAGTTGGCGCACCGATGGCGACGCCGGCACGTCCGCCGGCGAAATTCCTCCCACCGGCGCGCGCGACGGCGTGGGTGTGTAGCGCGCAATCGGCGGCAAATCTTCCGGTGCGGGCTTCGGCTCGGGGCGAATCGGCGTCACCTGCGCCGCCGGACGCTCCTCGGCCTCCTGCGCCGGCTCTGCCGGCTTGCCCGTCACGTTCGATTCAGGCGCGCGTGCCGCTTCCGGCCTCGGCGACTCAACTGCAACCGGCGCTGCCTTCGCCTCGGTCTTCGGAGCGCCGCCGTTCGCCCCATCGCGCAGCGAGAGAATCGCCTGCCCGACCTTGACCTTCTCTCCTTCTTTCACGTGGATCGCTTCCACCGTGCCGCCCAACGGCGCCGGCACCTCGATCGTGGCCTTGTCGGTTTCCAGCTCCAGCACCGCCTGGTCCTTCTCGATGCGGTCGCCAACCTTCACCAGCACCTTCACCAGGTCGCCGGCGGTTACGTTCTCACCCAGTTCGGGGAGTTTCACTTCCGTGCTCATGCCTCTTCGCTCACCTGTCTCACGAAGCCCCGGGCGCCGGCCACCGGGCGCCGCGTTGCCGATTGGCCAGCTGGCAGCCGGCAGCTGGCAGCCATCTACGAAATCCGCGGATCGGGCTTCTCGGGATTGATCTTGAAATCGCGGATCGCCTGCTGCACCACTTCCGGCTTCATTTTGCCCTCCTGCGCCAGCGCATGCAGCGTCGCTACCGTGACAAAGCGCGCATCCACCTCGAAGAACTCGCGCAGCCCCGCGCGCGACTCGCTGCGTCCAAACCCGTCGGTCCCCAGCGACACCAGCGGACGCGGCAGCCACTTGGAGATCGAGTTCGGCAGCGTTTTCACGTAATCGGAAGCCGCGATGATCGGGCCTTCCGTGTTCGCCAATTGCTCGGTGACGTACGGCTTCCGCGCCTTCTCGCCCGGATGCAGCATGTTCCAGCGCTCGGTCGAAATGCCGTTGTTGTAAAGCTCCTTGTAGCTGGTCACGCTCCACACATCGGCGGCCACGCCGTACTTCTCGCCCAGAATTCGCTGCGCCTCCAGCACCTCGTGCAGGATCGCTCCCGAGCCCAGCAGTTGCGCCCGCGCCTTGCCCGCCGGACTCGGCGCCGCCGCCAGCTTGTACATGCCCCGCAGGATGCCCTCGCGCGCGCCCTCCGGCATCGCCGGATGCTCGTAAGGCTCGTTCATCACCGTGATGTAGTAGAAGACGCTCTCTTCGTTCGTGTACATCCGGCGAATGCCGTCCTGGATGATGACCGCCAGCTCGTACGCGAACGCCGGATCGTACGCCAACAGGTTCGGCACCGGATACGCCAGCAGTTGGCTGTTGCCGTCCTGGTGCTGCAAGCCTTCGCCGGCCAGCGTCGTCCGTCCGGCGGTGCCGCCCAGCAGGAATCCACGGCAGCGCATGTCGGCTGCCGCCCACACCAGGTCGCCCACGCGCTGCAGCCCGAACATGGAGTAATAAATGAAAAACGGGATCGTGTTGATCCCGTGCGTGGCATACGCCGTTCCCGCGGCGATGAAGGAAGAGATGGAACCCGCCTCCGTGATCCCCTCTTCCAGGATCTGCCCGTTCTTCGCCTCCTTGTAATAAAGGAGGGTGTCCATGTCCACCGGCTCGTAGTTTTGCCCGACGTGCGAGTAGATGCCCACCTGGCGGAACAGCGCCTCCATGCCGAAGGTGCGCGCCTCATCGGGAATGATCGGCACCACCAGGTGCCCGAGCTTTTCATCGCGCAGCAGCTTCGAGAGCAGCCGCACGAAGGCCATCGTGGTCGAGAACTTGCGCCCTTCCGAGCCTTTGTAGAACTCCTCGAACATCGCGTCCGGCGGCGCTTCCAGCGGCTTGCTCCGCACTACGCGCTTGGGGACGTATCCGCCCAGCGCCTGCCGCCGCTCGCGCAGATACTTGATCTCGGGCGTGTCGTCGCCCGGGCGATAGAACGGCGCCTGCGCGATCTGTTCGTCGGAAATCGGAATGCCGAATCGCGAGCGGAACGCGCGCAGCTCGTCTTCGTTCAGCTTCTTCTGCTGGTGGGTGATGTTCTTCCCTTCGCCCGCTTCGCCCAGCCCGTAGCCCTTGATGGTGCGCGCCAGCACCACGGTCGGCGATCCCTTGTGCTCCGACGCCGCTTTGTACGCGGCATACACCTTGTGCGGATCGTGCCCGCCCAGCCGCAGCTTCTTCAGCTCGTCATCGGAGAAGTGCTTCACCATGTCGAGCAGCCGCGGATCGCTGCCGAAGAAGTGCTTGCGCATGTACGCGCCCGACTCCACCGCGTACTTCTGCCATTCGCCGTCCACCAGCTGCTGCATGCGCCGGACCAGCAGGCCCTCTTTGTCGCGCTCCAGCAGCGGGTCCCAATCGCTGCCCCAGATCACCTTGATCACGTTCCAGCCCGCCCCGCGGAACGCCGCTTCCAGCTCCTGGATGATCTGCCCGTTGCCGCGCACCGGTCCGTCGAGCCGCTGCAGGTTGCAGTTCACCACGAAGATCAGGTTGTCGAGCTGCTCGCGCGACGCCAGCGTGATCGCGCCCAGCGACTCCGGCTCGTCCATCTCGCCGTCGCCCAAAAACGCCCACACTTTGCTCTGCGACGGCCGCTTCAGCCCGCGGTCTTCCAGGTAGCGGTTGAACCGCGCCTGGTAGATCGCCATCAACGGACCCAGCCCCATCGAGACCGTGGGGAACTCCCAGAAGTTCGGCATCAGCCACGGGTGCGGATACGACGACAGTCCCCCGCCCGGCGCCATCTCGCGCCGGAAGTTCTCCATCTGCTGCTGCGTCAGGCGGCCCAGCAAGAACGCGCGCGCGTAGATGCCCGGAGAGGCGTGTCCCTGGAAGTAGATGATGTCGCCTTCCACGCCCTCGCCCTTGCCGTGGAAGAAGTGGTTGAACCCGACTTCGTAAAGGTTCGCCGCCGACGCAAACGTCGAAATGTGTCCCCCGATTCCCTCTTCGTGCTTGTTGGCGCGCACCACCATCGCCAGCGCGTTCCAGCGCACGATGCTCTTGATGCGCCGCTCCAGCTCATGACTTCCCGGAAATGGCGGCTCCTGCTCGGCAGGGATCGTGTTGACGTAAGGCGTGCTCGCGCTGAAGGGCAGCTTTACGCCGGATACCAGCAGGTGCTGCTGCAGTTGCTGGATCAGGCCCACCGCGCGCTGCGGCCCGCGGTGGCGCAGGACGTACTCCAGCGAATCCAGCCATTCCCGCGTCTCCAGCGCCTCCTGCTCGGCCTGGGCGCGCTGCTGCTTCGCCTCTTGCTCTGCCGCCTTTTCTTCCACTGCCGCCTTGTCCAGCGCCTGCCGCTGTGTTGCCACGAGGCCACCCTTCCCTGGGATCACCGCTGTGGATGTAAACAAGTCATGTTATCAGATGGTTCAAGCGCCGCATTGCCTTCATTCGGCGCGGTTGCCAGGCCCCGCGCGCATTTCCCTCGCGTCCTTCGTGCCACCTTCGTCTCCTTTGTGGTCCGCTTTTGCCTTTCCGGTACGCGATTGCCCGATTTCCCGATCACTCGACTTGCGGCGGAAGATCGCGAACTGCTGCGTCTCTCCCACTTTCTCCATCACCCGGGCCAAGACGTCTTCGTGCACCGGATTGTGGTACACGACGATCGCCTCGCGCGCCGCAAGCCGCTCGGCAAAGTCCTGCAGCGCCGCCCGCGGCAGCGGATTGAACAGGTACACCAGCAGCCGGCCCGGCGGCAGTTCCACCTGGCGCGCGTCGCCGCAAATCGATTCAACCTGGAAGCACCTCTGGCTCTCGCTCTTGTATTGCTGGATGTTCTCCACGGCCGCGCGATGCAGCTCCGGCAATAGCTCGATGCCGGCCACGCGCGCGAACGGATAATCGGCCGCCATCAGCAGCGCGCGCCCCTTCCCCGAGCCGATGTCCAGAAACGTGTACTCGGAGTAGTCGATGCCGAGAGTGCTGAACACCTCGTGGAAGACGCCGGGGCTTGTCGGCTGATACAAAGCGCCCGCCATCGCGCCGGCCAGGTCGGACCGCCAGCCCACGTTCGCCGCCGTCGTGTCTACCCGGTGGTCCCAGTCGAAATCAATGTCGCCGTAGCGCGCCTTCCTGCGCGCCGGAGTCGAATTTCGCAGCAGGTATCCCAAGTCGTGGCCCAGGTCGCGGATCGCCCGCCACCAACCCTCGCGCCGGGCCCCCTCCCGCAGCCGCGCGCCGGCGATCGCCAACAGCGAAGGCCCGCCCCGCTCCGTCAGTTCTCCCCGATCTCTCAATTCCACGGTTCCTTCATGCCCTTCGTGCGGCCTTCATGCCCTTTGGGTTCGCTCTTGGTCTCGTTTTCCGCGCTTCCTCGATTCGATCGTGCTGACGCACCTTGTCGCTTGCCCTTCCACAGCTGCGCGTGACAGGATGAATCAGCGGTCGCATCTTTGGCTATTTCCATGACGACCGCTATAGCTGAAAGCTTAAGTTCTTTGAAAACCTGTATTTACCTCTAAGTCCAATGAAACGCCTGTATTGGCGTGATTTTCCGCGTAAGCTGCTGGTCCGCAAAGACCCCGGGGGAGGGGGGATACCTACGCGATCTTCACACCGTCCAGGCTGACCACCGGCTCCACGCTCACCGCCTCGGCCGTGTGGGAAGCGCCGCGCGGCACGGCAATCGCGTCGCCCGGGCCCAGCACCGCTTCGTCGCGCCCCATGGTGATGTGCAGCCGCCCGCTCACCACGGCGTCCATCTTGTCCAGGTCGTGCGTGTGCGGCCCGAAGTATGTGCCCTGCGGATACACGTACCGCGACACCCGGTACCCGAGCTGCTCCAGCTTCCGCCGCATCGCTGCTTCACTCAGCGGCCCCTCCCGGTCAGCGTCCCAATGGATGACGTTCATTGCGACAGTTTACCGCCGGCGAAATGAATGGGGTGGCTTTGGTCCCCGTTTCATCCGCGTGGATCCGCGGTAAGCTTTTTCTCACTTTTTGGACCGCGGAAACGGGAACCGCTGGAAGCGGTACCCCACGATCGTCTTCACCAGCAGGCGTTCCGTGCTGGCCGTTGTGCCCACGCCCACTCCGACGTTAAATTCCCAGTTCGGCCCGAAATCCACGTCGAAAGTGGGCACGATCTGCTGCTCCTGCTCGTGCAGCGGGTCCAGGTTTCCGATGGGCCCCAGCGCTCCGTAGTACTCCAGGCCGAAGGCGATGCGCCTGGTCACGTCGTAGCTGACTTTGGCATTGGGCGAGAACTCCCAGCCAAGCTTCTGGCTGGGGCCGCGAAAGGATTTCTCCACCGTGGGATTGAACGCCCAATACCACTTGCCCGCTTTCTTGTCGACGATTGGCCGAAGCTCCCACGTCCACGTGTCGGCGGAAAAGTTCGGACGCACGTAGCCGAACTCGGTCGAGAGGCTCACGCCCACCGGCCAGCGCCACTTCTCCGGCGCCCGCACTCGTGGACGGATGTGCGTGCCCACGAACTGCCATCCGTCGCGCACGCTTGCCGAGCTGAACAGGTAGTAGCCGGTCTCGAACCACGAGTTCCAGCCGTGCGTGATCTCCAGCGTCTCGTGGAACGCATGGTTGGTCGGCAGCTCGCCGTCGGACGAAACCGTCTTGCGGCCGTCAATCGTGAAGTTGCTGTGCAGCTCCACCATGGTCCGCTTCGCATCCACCGTGTCGCCGGGATAGACCTGGATTTCGTAGTTTTCCTGCGCGCGGGCGCAGGTTGCGGAGGCGGGCGCCACGAAGAGAAGGACAAGGACCCTGATTGTTCGTCGGCGCATCGGCTGACTTGGTTCGCTAATAGCCAAGGGCCAGGCCAAAAGCGCTTCCCCGCATTGTCCAACGTGTGGCAAGAACCGGCAAGCGGTTTTCGAATTCGGCGCTTCGGCGATTCGGCAAACCAGACGAACCACGAACGCTATCCTCCGCCCGCGGTCCGCGCGGCCATAATCGAACCGACCGACCTGCCGAAGGAGACCGGTTCGCTGCCGCCGTCGTTTAAGTCGCTGAGTGCCCTCCTTGCGCCGGGCGCGCTGCTTGTCGCCGCGCTGGTTGGGCTGCATGTGACGGCGGCGCGGCCGGCCGTTCGCGAGTTCCTCGATTTCTATCCTTACATTGTCCTCGTGCTCGGCGCGCTGCTCGCCCTGCGCTTTCATTCCAGCCGCAGCCTGTTCGCATTGGCTGCGCTCGCTTTGGCCGCGCGATATTCGCTGCCCGCAGCTCCCGCGGTCACGCGCGGCTTCGTCGCCGTGCTGTTGCCGATGAACCTGGCCGCGATCACCTGCGTTCGCGAGCGCGGCGTGCTGACACCTGCTGCCGCGGTGCGCATCGGCACGCTCGCCTGCCAGGCCGTGCTGGTCAGCGTGCTCTCCCGCCCCGAGATCGCGTGGACGCACTGGATCGCGCATCCGCTGCTGCCCTGGGCTGCGGCGACGCTCGCCGGGTTCATGGTCTTGCTGCGGTTCGTCGCGGTTGCCGATCCGCTGACCGCCGCCTTTCTCTGGTGCGTGCCGTCGTACCTCGTCGCGCAGGCGGCGAACAGCACGCCGATGCGCAACGCGGTCTTCGCCACCGCCGGCGCGGTCGTGCTGCTCGGCCTGGTCGAGCGCGGATACCGCCTCGCCTACCACGACGCGCTCACCGGCCTCCCCGGTCGCCGCGCCTTCGACGAAATGGCCGCCGAGCTGCCCGAGATCTACTCGGTTGCGCTAGTGGACGTGGACCACTTCAAAAAGTTCAACGATCTTTACGGACACGAAACCGGCGACCAGGTGTTGCGCATGGTCGCCTCGCGGCTGGCGCGCGTCGGCGATGGCGGACGCGCGTTCCGCTGGGGAGGCGAAGAGTTCGTGCTCGTCTTCCCCGGACGCACCGTCGATCAAGCCCTCGACGAAGCCGACGAAATCCGCCAAGCCATTGCCGACAGCAGCTTCGTTGTGCGCAGTCCCGATCGCCGCAAGAAAGGCCCGAACGACCGAGGTCCCGTTCGCATGACGGAGAAGGAAGCAGCGGTCACAGTAAGCATGGGACTGGCTGATCCGGCCCGCGGACGGCTCACGGTCGACCAGGTCGTGCACGTGGCTGATCAGGCGTTGTACTTCGCGAAAGAGTCGGGCCGCAATCGCATCGAGACAATGCGATCGCTCGTGCGGCACCGCAAAGCGGCGGGCGTGGGGAAGCTGCGCTCAGCGCAGTGAGGCCCAACTCAACGGCAGATCACTTCGGCTGCGCCGGCGCGGCTGCCTTCTTCTTGGGCTTCGGTGCGGGTTGTCCTGCCGCCTTCGGCGCCCCGCGTGGCGCCACGCTCGGGTCGTACATGCTGCCGTAGAGCAGGTACTGCCGCGCCGCGTCCCGCGGATAGCTGATGGTCACGGCCGCGACTTTCGGGCCCGCCATCGTTGCCGTCAACTCGGGATTGATTCCCACCCAGTAAGTCGGCAGATTCAGCTTGCGGTAGCGCTCCACCACTTCGTCGCGCACCTTGGGGTCGAAATGGACACCGTACGTGTCCACCAGCGCCTTGATACCGTTGTAGTCGCCCTCCGCTTTGGTGCGCATCACTTCGGCGAGAAGCATGCCGACTCCCTCGCGCATCTTCTGATAATCGGTCACCTCCACGTAATGCTTGCCGTCGCGTACGAACTCGCGGATGGCGCCAGTCTTGTCCATGATGTAGCGAGCGATCATCTGCCGATCGCGCTGGTGGTCTTCTTCAATCGTGTCGCCGCGCGGAATGCGGCGGAGCTGCGTCAGCATGGTGAGCGCCTGGCTGTCGTACATCGCCTTAGCCACGTTTTCCTGGTCGCTGATGAGGCCAAGCTCCTTCAACTTCGGGTCCCATACGTTCCACAGCGCCATCAGGTCGGCGCGGCCTTCTTCCATGGTGGAGTAGTACTCCTTCAGATAGGCCTCCGATCCCCTGGACATGCGCTCACTCAGTTTGCCGGAGCCGTGCCCGATCACTTCGTGCATGGCGGTGAGCAGGTCGCTGGCCTCGGCGCCGTACTTCTTGCCGCGTTCCACCACCTCGGGCGAGGCAGCGAACTGCTCCAGCGACGCGTGACCTGACGCGTTCGACAACGCGCGCGCGCTGCCGGTGAACAGAAAATTCTTGGTGCCGTATTTTTCGCGAATTTCGTTTTCGTTGGGCAGATTGTCGCCCACCGTGGTCACGTGGAAATCGCCCGCCTCGATGATTGTCTCGACCGCCTTCACCACCGGCGGCTTGAACGAGTGCTTCTTGTACTGCGGCGCCCACGGCGCCTTTTCCTCGAAGTACTCGGCGTTCTGCGCGAGCTTGATCATGGCATCGGTGACTTTCTTGTCGGTGATGCTCACGAAGCTCTGCGAGCTTCCCTTGGCAGCGCGGGCGTCGCGGTATACCTCGATGAAGCCGTTGGCGAAGTCAACAGTCGCATCGTTCTGAACCCAATCCGCGCCAAACTTCAACCAATCGCTGAACTCACCGGTCTGGTAGAAGCGGATCAGGTCAGCGATCACGCGCCCTTGGTCGGGAGAAGCCGCGGCACGAGCCTTCTCCAAAAACCCGATCGCCTTCTTCAGGTAGACCGCGTACAGGCCCGCGGGAATCTTTCCGTCCGGCGTTCCGGCGCGATACACGATCTCTTTCAGCTTGCCATCGGGTCCCTTCACCACTCGCGAGGTGAGCGGATAAGTCTCCTTGAAGCCCTGCAGGTCGGCGAGCGTCACGCCGAGGTAGAACGTGTTGGAGCTGGCCTGGACGATGTCTCTCCCGTCTTTCGGCGTCTTCGCGGTCGTCATCGGCTCAAAGTTCGGGTCGAAAATGGATGGCCGCAGCTCCTCCAGCTCTTTGTTCAGGGCAGCGGGCGTGGCAATCGCCAGCAGATCGCCGTACTTCATCTTGAACGCGCCATTGCGCTGGGCAGCCGTCGCCGCCTTCTGGAGCTCTGCGAATGTGAAAGACGGCAGGAACTTCTGCGCGGTGTTCTCGTTGTGATTGCCGCGGTTGCCCCAGAACAGCTTGGCGTACTCGGTAATCTCGCTCATCACGGCAGGATCAATGCCGGATGAGTGCGACACAATCCCCTCCAGCAGCCGCTTCTGGCGGATGCCGTACCGCGAGAGCTGGTCGTAGATGATCGGATCAATCGCGATCGCTGCCTGTGACAGCCAGTACGCCAGCTCCTGCTGCTTGGGATCGAGCGCCCTGAAGCTCTCGGCTTGCAGCTGGATGAAGCCGGTGTTGCCGATGCGCTCCACCAGAACGTTGTTGCCGGTGTGCTGAGCACAGGCTGTGACAGCGAGCAGGATCAGGGCGGCGAGAGTTCGCTTCACGAAGTATTCTCCGAGGCCGGGCGCTCTCTGAGCGCTGCAGCGATATGCGGGCAGCCAACGATATTAACGGAGCAGGCCGGACCTGGCCAACCGGCCCAGTCACCCACCGAACACCCAGCCACATTGACCGGCCGCGCGGCGCGATGCTAACTTCGCTTCCCGCCTACCGGAGGTCCCCCGGATGCACTATCGAATCTGTCGTGGTTCCCTGCTCAGAATGAGTTTTGCGTTGCTGGCTGTCGCTCTGGCGAGTGTTGCCGGGCTCGCACACGCGCAGCATGCCCGCCCTGCCGCTGCCCCGGCGGCGCGCCTGATGCCGGGCGTCGGCGAAGTGAACCATCCTGTGCGCACCAGCAATCCGGAGGCGCAGCGCTTCTTCAACCAGGGGCTGGCGCTCGATTACGGCTTCAACCACGACGAGGCGGAAAAAGCCTTCTGGCGGGCGGCTGAACTCGATCCCACGATGGCCATGGCATGGTGGGGCGTCGCGCTGGTGGTCGGGCCAAACTACAACCTGCCGATTGATCAGGAACGCGAGAAGAAAGCGTTCGAAGCCATTCAAAAAGCGCGCCGGCTCGCAGCCAACGGACCGGAGCCCGAGCGCGATTACATTGAAGCTTTGGCGAAGCGGTATACCGACAATCCGAACGCCGACTTCCACCAGCTCGACGTGGACTACAACAACGCCATGCGCGAGCTATCGAAAAAGTATCCCGACGACCTCGATGCGGCCACGCTCTTCGCCGAGAGCGGCATGACCCTGCGTCCGTGGAAGCTGTGGAACGCGGACCACACACCCGCGCCCGGCACCGGCGAGATTGTCGAAACCCTGGAATCGGTCCTGCGCCGCAATCCGCAGCACATCGGCGCCAATCACTTCTACATTCACGCGGTCGAGGCGTCGGCCCATCCCGAGGCCGCGATGCCGTCAGCGCTGCGGCTGGCGGCGCTCGCGCCGAGCTCCGGACACCTGGTCCACATGCCGGGACACATCTTCATCCGCACCGGCGACCACGAGTCCTCGCTGGCCACCAACATCAACGCCGCGCGCGCCGACGAGAACTACATCAAGACGACGCAGGCCCACGGTGTTTATCCGATGATGTACTACACCCATAACCTGCACTTCATCGTGATGGAAAACGCCATGATGGGCCGCTACGCCGAGTCGCTGGCGGCCGCGCGCAAAGTGCAGGCCCATGTGGGTCCGCACATCAAAGACATGGACCTGCTCGACTTCTTCAACACCATGCCGTCGCTCGTCATGGTGCGCTTCCGCAAGTGGGACGACATTCTGAAGTCGCCCGCGCCTGCCGCCGGCAGCGGCCCTTACACCGCCGGCACATGGCATTACGCGCGGGGGCTCGCCTTCGCGGCTCAGGGTAAAGAAAAAGAGACCATCACCGAGCTCGACGCGTTGCAGAAACTCGCGCCTGAGATGGCCAAGATTCCTACCAACACCGTCGGCCCGGGCAATGCGCAGAAAATTCCGGTGATCGCCGCGCATGTGATCCAGGCACGCCTGGCGTCGTCGCTGGGCAAAACGGACGAAGCCGTTGCCCACCTGCGGGAGGCAGTCTCGATCCAGGACACACTCGACTACAACGAACCGCCTGACTGGTTCTATCCGGTTCGTGAAACGCTCGGCGGCACTCTCCTGCGCGCGGGACGCGCGGCCGAAGCCGAGCAGGTATTTCGCGCCGATCTGGCCATGAATCCGCGCAATGCCCGCTCTTTGTTCGGTCTGATGGAAAGCCTGAAGGCGCAAAAGCGCGCGCACGACGCAGCATTCGTCGAGCAGGAATTCAAGTCGGCGTGGAAGGGCGCGGACACGCAGCTACGCATCGAAGACTTGTAGTTCGGCGCGCGGTCGCGAGCACGGGAAGAGTAAAATAAGCTGAAGTGCGCAGCCGGCGCACGGCATCTGCAAGCTTATGCCTGCTCGTCTCTTTTCGGCCCTCAGCCGTTGGGGCCTGGAACAACTTCACCGCAGACTAGGCAGCGTACCGCTTCGCGTCTCGCTCAACGGCGTCGAGAAACAATTTTCCGACGCCCCACCGGTTGCAAAACTGGAAATCTCAGGATTAGGGAAGCTGCTGGCCCTCGCGCGAGCTCCGGAGCTCACTTTCGGCGATGGCTACAGTGACGGCAGCATCCGCCTCGAAGGCGACCTGCTAGCCGCCCTCGAAGCCGTATATCACTCGTTGCAGCGGCGTCGGCGCGGATGGCGCACCACCCTGGAAGACGCGCTTCTGCGCATGACGCAGCGCAACACCGAAGACGGGTCGCGCCGCAACATTCATCACCACTACGACCTCCGCACCGACTTCTATCAGCTCTGGCTCGACCGCGAGCTGCTCTACACGTGCGCCTACTTCCCCACTCCGGAGACCGGCCTGGAAGACGCGCAGACAGCGAAGATGGACCACGTGGCGCGCAAGCTGAAGCTTCGTCCCGGCGAAAAAGTGGTCGAAGCAGGCAGCGGATGGGGCTCCCTGGCACTGCACATGGCGCGCAACTATGGCGTGAAAGTGCGCGCCTACAACGTTTCGCACGAGCAGATTGCCTATGCGCAGCGCCGCGCCCGCCTGCTCGGCTTGAGCGAACGCGTGGAGTTCGTGGAAGACGACTACCGCAACATCGAAGCAGGCTACGACGTATTCGTCTCGGTCGGCATGCTCGAGCACGTGGGCCTCGCCAACTACGATGAATTCGGCCGCGTCATCCGCCGCGCTGTCGGCGAAGTGGGACGCGGGCTGCTGCACTTCATCGGACGCAACCGCCCCGCGCCCCTCAGTGTCTGGATCCGCAAGCGTATCTTTCCGGGAGCGTATCCGCCGACCTTGAAAGAGATGATGGACATCCTCGAGCCCGCGAACTACGCCGTGCTCGACGTGGAAAACCTGCGCCTTCACTACGCCAAGACCCTCGAGCACTGGCTGGAGCGCTTTGAGCGCAATCGCGAGCGCGTGGAAAGCATGTTCGACGAGAAGTTCGCGCGCGCGTGGCGCCTGTATCTGACGGGATCGCTGGCTGCATTCCGCGTGGGCACACTCCAGCTCTTCCAGGTCGTTTTTGCCGGGCCCGAGTGCAACGCCATCCCGTGGACGCGGGCCCACGTTTACGACGCGGCGTCGGTTGCCACCCAACCTCAGGAGGCCCTAATCGAACAATGGACCGCTGCGACGTAGCCATCATCGGAGGCGGACCAGCAGGGTCCTCGTGTGCGTGGGAGTTGGTGCGGCGCGGTCTGCGCGTGGTCGTCCTGGACCGGCAGAAATTTCCGCGCGACAAAGTCTGTGCCGGCTGGATCACGCCGCTCGTGATCGACGAGCTGCGGATTGATCCGCGCGATTACGCCCGTGGCCGCGTCTTCCAGCCGATTACGGCCTTCCGCACCGGCGTGATCGGCGGCGGCGAAATCTCCAGCAACTATGGCCGCGTGGTCAGCTACGGCATCCGGCGGTGCGAGTTCGATCACTATCTGGTCATGCGGTCCGGTGCCGGCGTGATCGCCGGCGGCCTGCAATCACTTGAGCGCGAAAACGGCCAGTGGATCATCAACAAGAGCCTGCGGGCGTCCGCGCTCGTCGGCGCCGGCGGGCACTTCTGCCCCGTGGCGCGCCACCTCGGCGCCCGTCAGGATGGCGAACCGGTCGTCGCTGCAAAAGAAATTGAATTTGCCATGTCGCCCGTGCAAGCGCAGCAGTGCTCGGTTCGGCCCGAAGCGCCCGAGCTGTTCTTCTGCCGCGACATGAAGGGCTACGGCTGGTGCTTCCGCAAAGGCGACTTCCTCAACCTCGGTCTCGGCCGCGTGGCGCAGCACGGGCTGAACACGCACATCGGGGAGTTCGTCGAATGGCTGAAGGCCTGCGGCAAGGCGCCGCTCGATCTGCCGTCTGCCTGGCGCGGCCACGCCTATCTGCTCTACGAGGCCACCGGGCGGCGCGTGCTCGACGACGGCGTGCTGCTCATCGGCGACTCGGCCGGACTCGCGTACGCACAGAGCGGCGAGGGCATCCGGCCGGCGATCGAGTCAGGGTTGATCGCCGCGCAGGTGATCGCCGAAGCCGCCGGCGATTATTCCCGCGCCAAGCTGGCGCCCTACGAGCAGCGCCTGCGCGAACGCTTCGGCAGCGAGCCGCAGACGAGCGCCCTCGGCCGGCTCATGCCCGGTTCCATCGTCGCCGCCGCCGGACGCCTGCTGCTCCGAACCACCTGGTTCTCGCGGTCGGTCGTCCTTGACCAATGGTTCCTGCGCCTGGGCAGCGACGCTCCCATCGGCGGTTCAGAAGCGACAGTCGGCGAAGTGCTCACCACCGCCAGCGCCTGAAGCGGTTCGACTCATTTTCCGGCTCGCAGAATCCGTCCCAGCTCCTGGATCACGCTCGGATCGGCCCCGGCCCGGGGATCGGCATCACCTCATCGTCGGATTCGAGCGGCGCCGCCATCGAGAAACGCAATCCGCTCTTCACAACGCCCGCCGGGAGGAGCGAGGAAGCCTTGTCGAGCAGCCAGGTGAGTGTGCCGGCAACAGGGTGAATGAACAGTGCGGGCAGGCGTTCCGGCTCACGCGCACCGGTGATCACATCGCGTACGACTTCCGCCTTCTCTTTTCCGGTCGCGATCAAGATCGTGGAAATGCAGCCGGGCCACGTGTCCGAATCGACAACAATCGTCCAAAGAGTGCTTATCTCCCGCCTTCAGGGCCGGCCCTCCTTGAGCTGGAGTTGCACGCCGGATGGGGAGCACGAGTGCGATTCACGCTGTGATTTCGCTTTCAGTGCCGCGGATTGCCAACGCTCATACTGCTGCTGCTTCGAGGGCGCCGCGTCTTTACGACCTAGCAACCAATAGTCGAACCAATCGAGGTTGCGCTCCATAGCTTCCGCTTCCTGGTTTGGGCGGGACAGGTTATGACCAGTTTTCGGATAGAGAATGAGTTCACTGGGCACACCGCATCGCCAAAGTGCGGTTTCGAATTCCAATCCTTGCACGGCAAGACTTTGATCGCCGAATTCAAGAAGCGTGGGTGTCGTCAGGCCAGCTACGTGGAACATGGGCGAGATCGCGATATAGCGCTGGAGCGAATCGAAGGGCGACCCGCCGTAGTAGTAGTCGTGAATGTTCATGTTCAGCCATCCGGGCATTTGGCCGTAGGCGGAGATGAGGTCCAGCCCTCCTTCCGCAAATGATGCTGCCCGGAACAGCTTCGGGTTTTGTACCAGGACCAGCGGACCCAGCCAAGCTCCATGGCTGTGTCCTGCGATTCCAATTCTTTCCTCGTCGACAAAACCTTTGCTGATCATGAACTCGACGCCGGTCACAACATCATCCGCCGGCTCTTTGGCCAAGTCGTCAGGTGTACTGAACGAGTCGGAGTACGAGCCTGTGCCGCGGTAGTTCGGAAACAGGACCACATATCCTCGTGAAGCCGCGAGGCGGTAAGGATAGGGCCATTCAACGAACATTTCGTAGGCTTCAGGCACTGCGAATCCCGGCCCTCCATGAACAAAGACGATCAGGGGATACTTCTTGGCGGGATCGAAACTGGGTGGCTTGGCGAGCCAGCCCTCCACGACGGTGCCGTCGCGCGATGTCCAATGCACACGTTCGAATCCCGGCAGGTTTGGTTGATCGGAGTCGTTTATTCGTGTCACTTGCTTCGCAGAACTGAAGGGCGCGTGGCTGATAAAGATCTCTGGGCGATGGCTGGTGGATTCGCGAACAAAGGCAACTGTCTTCCCGTCACGCGAAACACTGTGCAGACTCTCACTGCCGTCGTGAGTTCCCAACGGGGTCATCAATCCATCTCGAAGCGACACGGAGAACAACCGGCGGCTGGCGTGCACAGTGTTTTCCAGAAGCATTTGGCCGGGCTCGACCCACATGAACCGCGGCTGGTAGAGCACGAAGCGGTCTGCGCCGGGAACCGGCGTGTACTGCTTTTGGTCAAAGTGATAGATTCCGAGTTGCGACTTTGTTTGCCACCGCCTCGCCAGGTTTCTGTAGACAACGGCGAGCGCCTTTCCATCCGGAGACCAGATCGGATTCGAGTAGCTGCTGGTGTTGTCCGACATCTCGCCGCCGGTACCGCTAAGGATCACCTCTGATTTCCCGGTATCGAGCGAGTGAATCAGAATGTCCGTCCGCTGGTTGGCAAGGCCGGGCGTCGTTTGGACAACTGCCGCGATCTGATTCCCGTCCGGTGACCATGCGAACTGCGTGACATGGAGGTCGGTGATAACCGGCTCGGCCTTCTTGCCTGCCACATCGACGACCCAGAGTTCGTTTCGCTGATCGAGCTGAAGAAACGTAGTGTTGTTCAGGAGCTTGTAGACCACGAAGCTCCATTTATCAACGACAATACCGGCATCTTTGTCGGCTTGACGTCCCGATTCAAAGTCACCTTTCTTGGCGTTGCGCACGATATAGCCGATTCTCTTGCTGTCTGGTGACCACGAAAACGACAGCACGCCGCCCGCGGCATTGGTTAGTCGTTCGGGCGTGCCGCCCGGGCGGTCAACCGTCCAGATCTGGGGCGCGCCCTCGCGCGAGGAAAGGAATGCAATGCGGGATCCGTCCGGTGACCAGCGGGGAGCGTCGCCTTTCTCGCCGGGAAACCGCGGATCCTCTGACTTGTCGGAAGCAGTCAAGGGAACTGGCTGGCTGCCTGCCGCAACATTCGTTACCCAGATCGACTTTGCAAACCGGTTCTGCTGCCAGTCGGGCTCCCTTATTGTGTAGATGATCTGCTGGCCATCGGGCGAGAGCTCGACATTCTCAATGCTCTTCCAGCTGAGCACCTCTTTCGCGCTGGTCGCCGAGAGCCCTTGAGCGAATGCTGCGACGACAAGCAGCAGGGAGGCTGTGGCAAGACCGGCCGATTCTTTCCTCATCGTTATTTCCTCTCGGGTCAAAACGTGCCGATAGGTATCTTAGGGCCGATCGCCAGGTTCGGCAGAGGGCGTGCCTCGGTCGGTTGAACGGATTCCGGGCTTGTTGGCGGTCGGGCCAGTGATGCTGGCGGCCAGCACGCGAGTCGAAAAGTCGGCCAGACTGAAGACGGCAACGGGTCCCGAGGGCCGAAGGGAGTCGAGTTCGCTCATGTGAATGCGCACGCGCTTGGGTCTCGACGATTGATGCGGCTTCAGTTCGCCGTCCGTGAGCAGCGATGAAACGTCGAAGACGACACCCTCGGATTTTCCCCCTTCGTCGGCGTTGATGAACTCCGGCACTCCCAACTGCGCACTCAGGTCAAGTACGCGTACTTTTAGGGGCGCGTGCAGAGTGTCTTCGCTTCGATTCTCGAGGATGAAGTCGAACTCCACTGTCTTCGACGAGCGGCTGAAGCGTCGGTTCAAGAAATACATCTGCACTTTGCCGCTCGCGTCGCGCAGCTCCGCGAGTTGTGGCGATCCATTCTTGTGAACCTGCCCGTTGACGGTCACCGTTGCGGTCCAAAGCTGCGGGACGCCAGTCGAATTACCGACCCACAGTGGATGGAATGTGCCGTCAGCAGACGCCGCCAATCCTGCGGTATGACCGCCGCTGAAATGAAACGAATGGATCCCGACCAGAGTGTATTCGTTTGTGTCTTTCCATCTCCGGTCAATGACGTCAACCGACAATGGGTCGGTCTTGTCAGGAATGTACGGTGTTTCGGAAACGCGAACGCTCGGTGTAAACGTCTCTCCGCCGTCGAACGACGCGCGGAACCGCACCGTCCAAGAGAGGTTGTCTGGATGATCGCGACGGTCGTACCAACTGACGCCGACAACGCCCTGAGGGTTCACCGCGACTTGGCCGTGAATGTCATCCGGCCCTGGCTGACCGCTCGACCATGGCCTGTCGTCATTGATTACTCGAGGCTTTGACCACGTTTTGCCTTGATCGGAGGAATAGGACAACAGAATCTGTGATCGCCCCGAGCCGACGTCGGGCCAGACGAGATAGAGGCGGTCGCGAAACGGCCCGCTGCTGCTGTCCACGGCCATCGAAGCCATCATGCTGCGGTTCCAGCCGCGATCAAGGAACCAGTCGGCGACGGGAGACACCTGAACAGTCATCGGCCAGTTCGGCTTGTCGAAGGTGGCTCGGAAAACCTTGAGCTGCGTATTGGCCCAACGGCCGTCGTGGTCAAGAACACTGCGCGGCACACGGATGTGCAAATCGTCCGATGCGGGTGTATCAATCTTCCATTCTCCCATCGGCGCGATATATGTCCCGTCGGACAGAACCACGCCGGGCCCGAATCCAATGTTGTAGTTGGCTTCGGCACTGGGAACGAACTGTGACGTGAAGGTGTTGCCTTTGTCGGTGGAGTACTGGAAGTAGTATCCGGTCGAGTTCAGGCAGTGTTGGCCAGGCACACACACGCGACCAGCACCCTGAAGGTAGATCCAGCCATTACGCTTGCCGGCTGTTGTGTCGACGGTGATGAAATTGCGCTCGGCGTGCTTGGTCCGTACGGCCGGCTCCCATGTCTTGCCCCCGTCGATGGAACGGTCGAGCCGATCGAAAGACTTGTCCTGCGAATCAAGGTTCTCGGAAAACGTGTAGGCAATTCCTTCCGGCCCGTAAGTGCACGCCGGGTCCCAGCTCTCGTGATATCCGTCGCCACGGGTTCGCAGCGTCGGCGTCCAAGTGCGGCCGCCGTCGAGTGAGGCGTACGTGACAACTTCGCTCTTGACCCAGTCGCTCGGCCACAACATCGAACAGGCGAGCAGGCGTTCGGCATGAGCGGGATCGGCAGCGATCTGCACTTCAAAGTGCGGATCGCTGCCCAGCGCCTTACTGACCTGCACGTTGGGTCCGACGGTGAGCACAGGTTGTTGCGTCTGTGCCTCAAGCAAAGCTCCACACCAAAGCGCAACCAACAGAGACAGGCGTCCTACTAGAAACCAGTTCTCACGGTTCATGCGCATCCTCAGAAGGAGAGCTTCAGTGACATTTGGATCGAACGCGGTCCACCGATGCCATAGAGGGGAGCAAAGCCGCCCGTCTGGCCGCCTGTTCCCAGGCTGCGGTTCAACATGGTCGGTGATTTTCCGAACGTGCCACTCGAGAATGCCAGCGTGCCGGCGGCATTGACGGAACCCAGGCTCCCCGCCGGATCAGCGAAATTGGGATGGTTGAAGATGTTGAAAAACTCTGCCCGGTACTGAAGGTTGACTCGCTCGCTGAGCTTAAGCTGGCGGCGCATTGAGAAATTCAGCTGGTTATTTGCGAAACCACGCAGCGCATTTCGCCCCAACGTCCCTTGCCGCAGCTGCGCGGGAACTGCAAACGGGCCGACCTGCGTTAGGGAGACAGGTGTATTCGTGATGCGCTGTCCGCCAGGGCAGCTCTGATTGCCATTACTGGCAGTGCACGCATCTCCGGTGATGTAGAACGGGACCCCGGGGACCAGGTCGGGTCGGAATGCGAAGCTGCCAAAGCCAAGATTTCGCGTATAGGTGACGTCCACCGGAGTCGCCGTTCGTGCCGTGAAGATCGCGTCGGTGGCCCAGTTGCCAAAGATGGCACGCACCACCGCTGGACCCTTCACGGGAATGTCGTATGTGAGTGCGCTGGAGAAACTGTGGCGCACGTCAAAGTCGGAGGGTCCGCGTTCGGCGTCAAAGTTGATCTTGCTTGCGGCCGGCACGGCCGTGGAATCGTTGGACCCGTTATCAATGGAATGGGACCAAGTGTAGGAGGCGAGCGCCTGCAATCCGTGCGCGAGACGACGTTGGTATTGGGCCTGCGCCGCTTCGTAGTCGGACGCGGCGGCGCTGCGATCAATCTGCACCAGAGGAAAATTAGCGTTCAGGTTGAAATAGCGCTCCTGCCGGATCAATCGCCGGCCGGCTGCTCCCACGTATGACAGGGTGAATTTGTCGTTTGCGCCGGCGCTGGTTTCCAGCGCAAGGTTCCATTGCCGCGTGTAGGGCAGTTTTGTGTGACGGTCGGCGAACAGGACGTTGCTAAAAGGACCTGTGGTCGAGAGCGGCGCGAAGGGGATAGCGGCAGGATTGAGCGGATAGGCAACACCCAGTGCCGTCGCGCTGTTTACGTTCGGCGAAAGAATGACGACGTTGGAGATGGTCCCGGCCGGCAGGTCATAAAAGATGCCGAAACCGCCGCGGATCACTGTGCTTCTTTTGTCCCACGGTCGATACGCCAGCCCAAGCCGGGGAGCCACGTCGCCCCACGTTGTCTCCCACATCGGCGTTCCCGCCGGCGCGAATCCGATCGTGGCAGGATCGTCGGTCTGATTCGCCGCGAAGATCGTCGTGTTGTTGCGGCCGTGCGGTGGGGGATCCACGTCCCATCGCAAGCCGTAGGTCGCGGTCAGCTTCTCCGAAATGCGCCAAGTGTCCTGACCGTAAGCGGAGAAGTTTGTGTAGGCGTAGTCCACGGGCGACTTGCGCGTGGCAGTGAAAACCTGACTAACCCGGCTCGCCAGAATATCGGCCTGCGACGTGAAGAGCAGCTGTAAGTCGCCCGATCGCGAATAGGCGCTGGGGAAAAGATAGCGATGGTCTACACCGAACCGAACCTGATGATTGCTTTTGCCGAGCGAAAAGTTGTCCACGAAGTTCAGCTGCCCTTGCGTACCTTCGCCGTTTCGACCCAGGTTCAGCGATGTGGTTGCCGTGTTGAGAATGAACAGACTAAAAAATGTGTCCGGGGGCACACTCGAAGGCAGGATCGAATTCGTGAGCGGAACTGCGCCGCCCAGGTCATTCATCGTGAGGAACGTGCCTCCATTCTGCCGGCTCCAGTTAGCGCGGAACTCGTTGGTCATCGTCGGCGTGATCAGCCAGTTGGCGCCGGCGGTCAGTGTGCGCGTGCCGAACCTTGTAGGCCTGGGATTGTTCGGCTGTGTACCTCCGAGATTTGCGGTAAAGGTGGAGGGTGCGTAGTCATACCGCGCGAAGAGCGTCACCTTGCTCATCTGGTGATCAAGCCGCAGGCTGGTTGCGTTAAAATTCGTCGGGTCGGAGTACGTGGCGGTGAACAGCGCCAGGCCATTGCCGAGATCGGTGGAGTTTGGAATTGGAAACGCCGCAAGCAGCGGCCTCATCGCCAACGGCAAAAGCGGATTATTGCGGAGCGCATTCGACGGTACCGTTGAGGTGACGGTCGCCGGCTGGCGAAGACGCAATCCCTCGTACGAGAAGAAGAAGAATGTCTTGTTCTTGACAATGGGCCCGCCGAACACGCCACCGAAATCATTCTGCCGCTGCTTGGCTTTGGGCAGCGGTTTCGGAGTTGCGTGGTTCGCGAACCAGTCATTCGCATCGAGGACATCATTGCGCAGGTAGTCGAAAGCGGTGCCGTGAAAACTGTTGGTGCCGGACCGAGTCGCCAGCGAGATTTGCCCGCCCGGGCTGCGCCCGAATTCCGGGGCGTAAGTTGACGTCTGGATCCGGAATTCCTGGAGCGCATCGACTGACACAAGGTTGCTAAAACCACCGGCGGTGTTGGTTGCTGGCAGCTCCCCGGCGCCTGCCTGGCCGGTCCCGCCGCCGGCGTTGATGCTGAAATTGGCGCTGACGCCATCCACCGTGTAGTAGTTGGCGTTGGCGCGCTGTCCATTGATGCTGAACTGCCCCTGCTCTCCAAAGGTGGCCTTGGTCATCACCACGCCAGGCGAAAGCAAGATCAGCGATTGAAAGCTTCGTCCGTTTAGCGGAATGTTCTCAACGAACTGCCGATCCACCACCGTGCTGACGGTCGCATCCTGTGTGTTCACTTGCGCGCCGTCGGCGACAACGTTGATCGTCTCCGACCGGGACCCGACGTGCAATTCGAAGTTGCGGCTGAACGAGTCCTGCACGTTCAATACAACGCGCGAGAGCGTGATTGATTGAAAGCCATCTCTCGCGACTATCAGACGGTAAGTGCCGGGCTTCAGGCCGTTGATCACATACAGGCCTACATCGTTTGTCTTCGCCGAGATGCTGACGTTCGTATCAACGTTCGTCGCCGTGACGTCAGCGCCAACGATCGCAGCGCCTGTACTGTCGGTAACCTTGCCTGATACTGTCGCGCTGTCGGTCTGCGCGGACGCACCCGACGCAAAGACCACCATCAACGCTAGCAACACCACGGCGTGCACGCGCAGGCGCAGGCGCATGTTCTCCTCCCATGAGCACCCGATCTTTGAATAGGTATGCTTGGTGGGAAAGCCGTTTGTACCACTTGGCGGCGATTGTTTTTGCCCTAGGGGTGATTGGGCTCAGTACCTAGATACGCGTAAACGAGTTTGCGGCCCGACGGCTGATCAGCCTGAGGCCCCGCCTCGACGGTAACAAACACAGAATCGATCCCGGCCAGGAGTTTCGGGTCCTTGACGCGCAACACCCAGCGCTGCTGAGCGTGATCGTCGAGGCGAAAGACCCCCAGGTTGCGAGGCTTCGCGCTGCTCCCTTCACGATGTCCCCAAGCCTGAAAGAGGACCTTTTTGCCGCGCTCGGCCGCCGCAAGATCGAAGGCATAGAAGATTAGCGACGTGTTCTCAACGAAGAAAACGCGCCCCATGGCTTTGCGCGACCTGCCCCGTGAATCGACGTCGGCAACATCGATGATATGCAGGTTGCGCGCGCCCATCAGCTCGCGAACGTCTTTCGCAGCCGCACTTAACTGGCGCTCTTGCTCCAGCGCCGCGTCGCGCACCTTGATCTGCTCTCTCGCTTCGTTGAGCTGCATCTGCTGCTCGACGAGAGCAGCGACGGCCTGGCTTTTTTCGTTCCTCAGCTGATCGAGCTCGGCTTGATTACGGTTCGTGGCCTGCTGCAATTGCTGAAGATGCAAGTCGAGTTGCGCAATGGCGGCCTTGTCGATCTCAGCCTGATCGCGATACGAGTCGCGTTCCCTCGCCAAAGTTGCAATCATGGAATTCAGTAGCGCCGATTGCTGCTGAAGATCGTGAACTTTCTTATCGAGCACATCGACATCGTGACGTGTGTCGGGTCGCGGCTGAACAACACTGGCAGCCCCAGTCGCGGATTGCAACATGGCTTGCGGAGGAGTGACCGCGCCGTGCCTAGTCATTCCTTGTCGGAACCATATCGTGACGGCGAGCAGGAGACACGCAGCGCCAGCAAGGGCGAAACACCAAGCCGGGATTACGGTTCGACGCACCCTCTTGTCAACTGTCAGCTGGCGAACCTCGGCCGGGAAGACAATTCCCTCACGTTCGGCGCGCTTGAGGAATCGCTCGCGATAACTCCGGCTTTGAAGGTCGGCGATATTCTCCGCAAAATCGGCCTTCTCCACCGCTGGCAACTGCCTGAGGATTATTTGGAAATCGCTGATTGCGGAGCGACAGTTCGGACACAGATTCAGGTGTGAGTTGAAGTCCGCAAGTTCGTCCGCTGAGAGTTGGCCTGTAGTCGCCAACGCACACAGTTGTTCGTAATACTCATGCGCGGGCATTGGCGGCTCCTTTGTGAACCATCTGAGTAGTGACGCTGCCTTCGTGCCTCAGTACAGAGCGAATTTTCGCCAGTCCACGATAATAATGGTGGCGAACATTGGGCAAGCTCTCGCCGGTTCGATCGGCAATCTCTCTCATTGAGAGCCCTTCAAAATATGCGAGCTCTAGAACGCGCCGCTGCGCGGCCGTCAGGCTCGCCAGTCCTTTGGCAACCAATTCCCGCGTTTCCTGGCTGGCAACAAGCACATCGCCGGGCTGAAGCAGCGCATCCTTCGCTTCGTCCAGTTCTACGCTGTCGTAAAACTTGCGCGCCGCAAGCTGTTGCCGCCGCGTGATGCTGCGGTGGTACGCATACTGCAACATCCACACCCTAGTAGTGCCACGCTCGGGATCAAATTGTGCCGCCACCTGGAAGATTTCGAGGAAAACTGCCTGCATCACGTCTTCGGCTTCGCCGACATCGCGGACAAACTTCAGCGCGATGTTAAAAATCAGCCGATGATAGCGGTCGAACAGAACCGCCAGCGCAGAGGTGTGGCCAGCCTGGAGGTGCGCCATGACGTCCTCGTCGGTTAACGACGAAAGCGCACCATAATCAAGTCCGCATGGCTCTTGAAGAACTGAAGCCCTCATAACCCACCGATCCCGCCCCCAATGACGAGAAGCCATCTCATAAATGTCTCAGCAGGACCAGAACGCACGCGAGCTGAACCATGCCGAGGAAGTTGGCCGCGTGGTACTCCCAGCGGGTGACCACGCGGCGATAGTTATGCAACCAGGCGAACAAACGCTCGATGCGCCAGCGACGGCGATAGCGCCGAAGGGCGCGTCCGTCCTGGCTTGCGGGCCGGCTGCGTTGCAGAGTATGCGGTGCGATCAACTCGACGCCAAACTGCTGGCGCAAGCGTTGGTCGAGCGGGTCACTGTCGTACGCCGTGTCACCGACCAGCCGCGGCGGCGTGGCGCGGCAGAAGCGGGCGCGGAGTGTGGCTTCAACCAATCGGCTTTCATGTGGCGAAGCACTCGTAACCCAGAGGGCGAGAGGAAGACCATGGCGGTCCGCAATTGCCATGATCTTGGTCCCTTTTCCGCGGCGCGTTGGACCAACACAATCGCCCCCTTTTTCGCGCTGCTGAAGGAGGCATCGATGAACGCCTCCTCCAGATCGAGGGCCCCGCGGAGGAGCAGGTCTTCGGCCAAGGCGCGCAGAATGCGCTCCAGACGGCCTTCCCGGACCCATTGCTGGAACCGGCGATGGC
Organism: Terriglobales bacterium; assembly: GCA_035651995.1. Classification (NCBI taxonomy): domain Bacteria; kingdom Pseudomonadati; phylum Acidobacteriota; class Terriglobia; order Terriglobales; species Terriglobales bacterium. The sequence goes on from DASRER010000039.1 coordinate 85,249, forward strand.
ACGTTTGGTACGGCGGGTACTCGCGCGGCAGGTCCCGCCAGCGCGCCCCGGTACGCAGTATCCAGAGCACGCCGTCGAGCACCGCGCGGGCTTCGCGCCACGGCCGACCGCGTCCGTCGGCTCGTCGCTTCTCGCGCAGCAGTGGCCGGATCGCTTCCCACTGCGCATCGCTCAGGTGCATGCATCGGGTTTGCTCTAAATCGTTGCTGGATCAAAGTGTTAAGTCAGTTTCTCTATTTATGAGATAGGTTCTAACGACCAATGACAGGTTTGTAGATCCGCCAGCCTTTTTCCAGCGCGAGCTTTTCCAGGTCGGGATTGGGATTCACCGCAAACGGACGCCGCGCCAGCTCCAGCATCTCCAGGTCGTGGATGGAGTTGCCGAAGGCCGCATCCGGCGGCGCGTCCAGGTGCTTGCGCAGCGCCACCGCTTTGCCCGGTCCGCTGGGGACGCGGACGAGTTCGTCTGTCACGATGCCATGCTTCACCACGACCGCCGCAGCCAGCACGCGTTCACAAGGAATGCCGAGGCGCCGCGCGGCTTCCTCGACCACCCACTGGTTGGTGGATGAGACCGCCCAAATCTGGCTCTGCTGGGCACGCAGCCGGGCGACGAGGATCGCCATCTCCGGAAAGGTAAGGGCTGCGATGCGCTCCTCGACGAAGGCAATGGCCGCCGCACGAACCGCATGTTCGCGCAGTCCGGCGTGAATTGCCACCATCTCGCCGCACATCTGCTCCTCGGCAACCTCGCCGCGCCGGTATTGCTCGTAGCGGTCGCGAGCCCACGCCGCCGTGGGCCCCGGAATCAGACCGCGGTCGAGTTCCCAATAAAAGAAACCTTCGCCCGAGTCCAGGTCCCAGAGCGTGCCGTCGCAGTCGAAGGCGGCCACCCGCGGCTTGAGCGCGAGCACTTCCTCGAGGAACGCCTGTTGAATGGGATTCAGCGCGGGAGCGGCGGGCATTGGCATTCAGGACTTCAGTTGCGCGTACTCTTCCGGCGTGTTCACGTTGGCAACCACGTTCGCATCATCCACCGGCAGATATAGAATGTGGGCCTGGTTTGCGTGTTCCACGTCGCGCGCGGTGGAGGTAACTGGCGCGCGCAGCATGGCGCCGATCAGATCGCGCCCCATCACCACCGGGTGTCCGTGCCTGCCGGCGAACTCCGGCACTACCGCCCAACCGTCGCCCGACGCGTCCATGTACGCGCTGCGCAGTTTCGCAACCGTCGCATGCGAGGCCGGAGGACGGTCCACCAGCGTCACCAGGGCGGTGTCGCGCCCGCGATTGAGCACTTCCTGCAATCCGATCTGGAGCGAGCTGAGCTGCCCGCGCTCCGGCTCTGGGTTCGGCGCCAGGTAAGCGCCGCGCGAGTAGACAACGGGCTCGAGCGACGGCGCGTTGGCGCCGGCCACGACGATCAGCAGCTCGGTGTGCGGCGCGAGCATCTCCATCGCCGCGGAGAGAAACGTCCCGGCGCCGCCCGGCGGCCAGGGCAGCAGAGCCTTGTCGCGCCCCATGCGCGACGACGCTCCCGCCGCCAGAATCACGCCGCAAAAACTCGCCGCCCGCGCCATCCTCGTTTTGTATCACACGACGCCGGGGACGAAGCGTTGTCCTTCGTGCCCCAGTGTGTGTGTCCTTGATGTGAAGCTCTCGCTTCTGGTCGACGCGCCGGGCTAGCTCTCCACCGAGCTCTCATCCGGCTCTGTGGCGTAGCGCTTGCTGGGGACGCCGGGCGCGGCGCCGCGGCGGTGCGCGATCATCTCGGCGACGATCGCGACCGCAATCTCTTCCGGAGTGATGGCGCCGATCTCCAGACCTACTGGCGCATGGACGCGGGCGAACTTCTCGCGCGCCATGCCTTCCTTTTCCAGCTCGCGGTAGACGGAGATCACCTTGCGCTTCGAGCCGATCATGCCCAGGTAGCGCACCGGGCGCGGCAGGTCCACGGCCCAGCGCAGCACGCGCATGTCGTCGCGATGCCCACGGGTGACGATCACCATGTAGTCGGACTCGGTGGGCGCCAGTTGCTCCATCACGCGCTCGAAGTCGTCGGCGTAGACATCGCGCGCCTCCGGAAAGCGATCACGGTTGGCGTAGCTCTCGCGGTCGTCAATCACGGTGACGTCGAAGCCCGCCAGCCGCGCCACCTTGTACAGGCTGAAGGCCACGTGCCCCGCGCCGAAAATATAAAGATGGCTCACCGGCAGCACCGGCTCGACGAACACTTCGAGCGTGCCGCCGCAGACCAGGCCGGTGTCGTACTTCGGGTTCTGGTTCAGGTCGAACCTGAGGGTGCGTGCCTTCTCGGTCTCGATCACCTCGCGCGCCGCCTGCCAGACCTCGGCCTCCACGCAACCGCCGCCGATCGTGCCCTCGATGGAGCCGTCGTCGCGCACCAGCATCTTCGCCGTGGAAAACGACGGGATCGAGCCGCGCACGTTGACGATGGTGGCCAGCGCCGCCCGCCGCCCTTCGCGCCGCAACCGCACGATTTCTTCGAAAATATCCACGCCGCCCATTATTCTAGCAATTCGGCAATTCCGCGGTTCGGCAATTCGGCAATCCCTATGAAAGCTGTCCGCTTCCACCAATACGGCGGGCCAGAAGTTCTGCGATACGAAGACGCTCCCGATCCCGTGCTCCGCAAAGACCACGTCCTGGTGAGGGTGAAGGCCTGCGCCATGAACCACCTCGACCTGTGGGTGCGGAAGGGGACAACGCGCTCGGCGCTGCCGCACATCAACGGCAGCGACATTTCTGGCGACGTCGCCGCTGTGGGCGAGTACGTTGCCAGCGTAAAACCAGGCGAGCGCGTGCTGCTGGCGCCCATGGTGTTCTGCAACCACTGCGCCGAGTGCAGCGCGGGGCGGCAGAACTTCTGCCGCAAGTTCAACGTGCTGGGCAACGGCGTGGACGGCGGCAACTGCGAACTCATCGCCGTGCCGGAAGTGAACGTCATCAAAATTCCGCCCTCACTGACCTACGACGAAGCAGCCGCCGCTCCGCTCGTTTTCCTGACCGCGTGGCACATGCTGGTGGGCCGCGCAGGCATTCGTCCCGGACATTTTGTGCTCGTGCTCGCCGGCGGATCGGGCGTGGGCATGGCCGCCATCCAGATCGGCAAGCTGTTCAATGCGCGGGTGATCGCCACCGCCGGCAGCGAGAGCAAGATGGAGGCAGCGCGCGACATCGGCGCCGACTACACCATCGACCACTACCAGCAGAAGATCTCCGAAGAAGTCCGCAAGATTACCGCCGGCGCCGGCGCGGACATTGTCTTCGAGCACGTCGGCCAGGCCACCTGGGATGAGAGCCTCAAGTCGCTGCGCCCCGGCGGCACGCTGGTCACCTGCGGCGCCACCACCGGCTACGACGCGCGCGTTGACCTGCGCTTCCTGTTCGTGCGCCAGCTCTCGGTGCTCGGCTCCTACATGGGATCGATGGGCGAGCTGCACGAGGTGCTCAAGCACGTCTTCAGCGGAAAGCTGAAGCCGGTTGTCGACAAGACCTACCCACTGCGCGACACCCGCGCCGCGCACGAGCGGCTGGAGAAGGCGGAGCAGTTCGGGAAGATTGTGCTGAACCCATAAAGCTGAACAAGGCAAGACAAAAAAAGTAAACAGGCAAGGGTGCAGCCGATGCCGGCGGTCCCACTTTTTCCTTTTGCTTTGTGACTTCCTGCGTGCCTCCGCGGTTCAGTCCAGCGTTCCAAACCAGTTACTCTCGCGGCTGTCAGCTCCGCGCTAGCATCTCCGCATGGCCCCTTGGCCAGTCCTGGGCAACATCGCGCTGCGTACTTCGGCGATCTATCTGCTCATTTTGCTTGGCCTGCGCATCACGGGGAAGCGCGAGGTCGGCCAGATGACGCCGTTCGACCTCACGCTGCTGTTACTGCTCTCCAACGCCGTGCAGAACGCCATGACCGGCCCGGACACGTCGCTGGCCGGCGGCCTGGTGGCGGCGCTCACCCTGCTGCTGATGAATTACTTGTTTGCCGAGGTAGCCGGCGGCAACCGGCGCTTTCGGCGCTTCATCCAGGGACAGCCCACGCTGCTCATCCACAACGGCAAGGCCATTCCGGCGCACATGGCCCGCGAACACGTCAGCTACGACGAGCTGATGCGCGCGCTGCGCGAGCACGGCATCGCCTGCGTCGAGGACGTTTCCCTCGCCGTCCTGGAAGTAGACGGCTCCATCAGCATGCTCAAGTACGACGACATTCCCGCCAGCGTCGCGCCGCACCAGCGGCTGAAATTCCTGCAGAAGCACCAGTAGGGCAGATTTGACCGCCCCAAACGACATTGGCGCTGCCCGAGTGTGCGAGGAGGGCACAACAAAAAAAGGCGAGCGGGGGCTCGCCTTGAACTGTTGGTGAGGAAGCCTTACTTCTTCGGCGCCGTCTTCTTGTCGGAGCCGCCGCCCTTGGCGTCGCCGCCCGCCGCAGCCGCCTTCGGCTGGTGGGCGATGATCTGCTCCTTGATGCCTTCATACGTTGATTCGGAGATGATCTTCCTTTTCACCAGATCATTTTTCGCCCGATAGGGGCGCCCGGCGATGATCTTGTCGGCGGTGGCGTCACCGATCCCAGGCAGCTCTTTGAGCTGGTCGCGGGTGGCGGCGTTGATGTCGAGCTTCTCCACATGCTTCGACGAGGTTTTCTTCGCCGGCGCAGTGGTCGCCTTAGCGGGCGCGGAACTGCCGGCCGCCTTGCTCTTGCTGTCCTTGGTTTGCGCCAGCGCCACCGTGGCCGCCAGCGCCATGATTGCGACTGATACAAACACTCTTGCACTCAGCTTCTTGAGGCCGCTCATTTCTCCTCCTCTTGCGATCAGTTGTTAGGGGCCGGGCCCATGAAGGGCCGATCGAATCGAAAAACAACACAAGACCTCGAGGCCGGTAGCGCAGGCACTTGGCCCTTGGCCGCTAGCATTTGGCCCCTCAGCGCTGCCGGCGAAGGCCGATGCCAGGCGCCCAGTGCCGAGAGACAACGATTGCGCCTTCGTTACTTCCTCCGAGACAACTTACCCAGGACCTTGCCGGCAAAGTCGTCCGACAGGCCGAGCGCCGACTTCACGCGCGAATATGCGTCGACCGCTTTCTTGTCGAGCCATATGAGCGAGCGCCGCGCCGCGCCGTCGCCAGGCCGCGCGCGGTAGTCGGTGGACCGCGGCGCGTGGCTGCCCGCCGCCTCCGGCGTGTAGTAGTACAGCGCGATGCTCTTGCGCGTCACGCCTTCCGGGCAGCGCAACGGATCGGCGAAGCCGTGGTACGACGTTTCGTCGGTGTTGAAGATGAGCGCGTTGTTGGCCTCGGGAAGCATCTTGGCCGCGCAGCGCTTCATGTCGCGCTCCCACAGCTCGATGGCGCCGCCCCACTCCTCGCGCCAGCCTTGATTGAGATACACGATCAGGTTGACGCGCCGCCGCCAGTCGCGATGATGATGGTGCGCCGTGAAGTCGGCGTGCACGTTCAGGAAACCGCCGCGGCCCGACTGGTGCATCCCGCCGCCGTCGAGCATGGGATCGGAGATCAGGCCATCGATCCCGGTCAGCTTCTCCAGCCACCCGACGAAGGCCGGCGCGTTCAGCTCCTCCACGATATGGCGAATGCCCGCGGGGAAGGTGTCCAGACGCGTCAGTCCGACCTTGTTCTCGTTGTAGTGCTTGTAGGAGATCCACGCAGGATCGTCGAGCTTGGGAAACTCGGCCACGGCAATCGCCAAAGCTTCTTCCGTCAACAGTCCCTGCAACCGAATGTGAGGAAAGGGCCGCCCGGCGCGATATCTTTCGGCGAGATCGCCGACGCGCGCGTTCCACCGATCGAGCGAAACGACCTCGAAGGCGGAGGAGGCGATGGGCATGGCAGCCAGGAGAGCGCAATTATATGACGAGGGAAGCTGGCCCGGCCGGGCGCGTTGACGGCGCCCTCCGTTTGTGCCCGGCCTTGTGCAACCAGGGCCTTTCGTGTAATATGAAGCTGCGTGTAGGTCGAAGATTCTGCGCAGCAAAGCTTCTCAGCATTTCCTGCCAGCACCATCTCCGAATTCCACATCGCAATTTCAACGCAAAGGAACACTGCATCACCATGGAACAAGGAACAGTTAAGTGGTTCAACGACGCGAAGGGATACGGCTTCATCACCCGCCAGAACGGCGAAGATGTGTTCGTGCACTTCAGCGCCATTCAGGCCCAGGGCTTCCGCACTCTGCAGGAAGGCCAGGCCGTTCAATTCAACGTCGTGAAGGGACCCAAGGGCTGGCAGGCGGAGAACGTTCAGGTCCTGTAATCTGACCGACTCCATCTGACTTTGAAAAGGCGGCCGTGACCGGCCGCCTTTCGTTTTTCCTGACACCACCCGCCTCGACAGTAGACGTGGGCGCCACCCTGGCGTTGTGTCGATGTCTAAGCGGCCTTGCGAGGGGCCAAGCACCGGGCGTCATCTGAGCCCAGCCCTGAAAAAGGCGGCCATAAGAAGTGGTGGCCAGGGACGGAATCGAACCGCCGACGCCAGCCTTTTCAGGGCTGCGCTCTACCAGCTGAGCTACCTGGCCACGCTGGCACGCATGTTGGCGCGAGCAAGGCTCGCTTTCCAACACGGTGTTGACTTGGAGTTCGCGGCGCAATGCAGGCGATACCAGATCGGCCGCGCGCGGGAACAGGCGAATTATAGCAGCGGCCGCAGAATCAGGTCGAGCGCGGCCACGGCCGGGCCATGCCGCAAAGCCGCTTTTTTGTTTCATGCTGAACCCTCGCGGCTGAGCGCGCATTCCGAACTGACCAAGGCGTCGTAGGCCCACGGTAGGCAATTGTTCGGGGGTGCGGCGTAAGAACTTCTTCGGGCTGCCAACATTCCATGATGATGCGCATTTGGGCCGTTGCGGTCGCTTCGGCGGTTTGTTTGAAGCTGACTCGGAGCGCCGGAACACAAGGTAGGGCACATGCTGAACATGAAGAGAATTGCTGTTGTGGTCGTGACCGCATTTTCGGCCGCTCGGCTCGGATATCCAAAATCTGAAGCTTCCGGTGAAGCAGGCCACCATCGCCATGTCCGCTGATGCGCACCCTTGAAGAGCGGCGCTCGAGTGAAGCTTGGCGAAACCCCAATGAAGAACGTCCGCAGTCCCTGAAAAGGCCCTTCGGCGGCGGTTGAGCCGCTGTTTCAGCAACTTACGGACGGCGTCCCAATCCGGCACCTTGGCCTCATTACCCCTGGCCGAGGACCTCACGTGATATTGGACCTGACCCTCCGTCGTCCTACCATTTCCATAGAATTTCGCGGTATGGCTGCTTCGTCCCCATCCCCGTCACCGTTGTCTTCCGTCCAGGAATTGGGAAGCGCGCTGCTGCGCTCACTCAACGTCTTGATAAAGAGCGTGCGTCTTTACGGCGCCACCCATCAGCGCACGCAGGAGCAGCTGAAGCGAGCGGTCGAGCTGGCCAAGTCCGCCACTGCCGACGGCGAGCCGCTGCTTTTCGGACTCGCCGCCAACCGCAGCGTGCTGGTCAACGGCAAGTCATTGCCCGACGGCCCCGCCGAGGCGAGCTTTGCCCAGGCATTGCATGCGGGCAACATCTCCAGCATCGAGGTCCTGCCCGGCGCGACCTCTGACGATCTGTTGGCATTTACGGTCGCGCTCGCCGGCAAAGACCCGCGCGACATCCTGCGCTTCAACACTGAGACGGGCTCGCACCTCCGGGTGAACGAGGTCCATTACGTCGCGCGCCGCGCCGGTGAGGCCGCCGCCGCGCCTGCCTCACCTTCGTCGGCAACCGGCCCCGCGCCGACGCCAGTGAACAGCAGCGCCACCCTGGCGGTGCTCGCCAGCGAACTGATCGCGTCCGACCCGAGTCTTTCTGCGGCACCTGCCGCGACAGCAGCTTCCGCGGCTGCTCCGGCTGGCGACATGGAGCAGCTCGCCGGCATGTGGCTGCGCCACTTCGCGCAGCGGCTGGAAACATCGAGCGCGCCGGAGCAGGACGTTGATCTCGCCGCGCTTCTCGAAAAATTGGATAGCGCCGGCGTGAAGCGCCAGATTGAGGGAAAGGAACTGGTAGAGCTTGCCGAGCGCTGCGCCCTGCAGTTGGCATTGGAGCGCTACAACCGCGGCGAAGTGAAGAACGTCGCCGTGCCCGAGTTGCTGCACAAACTCTCGCGCGAGGTCGCGCACCTTCGCAAGCAGGTGGGCGCGGCCGAACCGGAATCCAGGTCCGGCCCGGACGCACTGCAGCGCGAGTTCTGGGCCTCGGTGCCGGCGCAGGGAAAGCTTGGCGTTCTTCTCTCCGACGATGCCTGGTGCATTCCGGCGCAGAACGTGGAGAGTTTCGCCCGCGAGTTGGCCGCCGCCGGTGATCACGCGACCGCCGCGCAAGTGGTGTTGCGCTATGTGGCGTGCACCTCATCAGCGGAGAAAGACGCGCGGCTGAAGGCGGCCGAAGGGCTCGCCGTCCTGATCAATGTGCTCTCCGAACTCGGCGCGCAGGCGATGGATGCCGCCGTCATCCAGGTGGCGCGGGCACTCTCGGTCGAAGCCGATTCGCTGGTGGAGACGGCGCTCACGGTTGGCTTGTCGCGGCTCACGCTGCAATCGCTCAAGGACCGGCACTTTGCCGCCGTCCACCACGCCATCGCGGCGCTGAACCACCTGGAAAAACATCGCGCCACCACGGCGCGCGAGCTGCGCGCGCGGTTGCGCATCGAGGACCGCCTGCCCGAGCTGGTGCGCGAAACCGCTGCCGGCTCGGCCGACCCGGGCGACGTGGCCGCGCTGCTGAAGCGCCTTCCCGTGCCGGCGACGCGGGCCATCGTGGAGCAGTTCACGCGTTCGTCGCGCCGCGATACCTGCGATCGCCTGCTCGACCTGGCTGAGCGGCTGGGCGAGCCGCTCCTCGAGCAGGCGGTTACCACCTTCCGCACCGGCACCGCCAACGACGCGGCGCGCGTGACCGGCATCCTGAGCCGCCTCGCACCCGAGATGATGCAGGAAGAACTGGCGCAGCGCTGCCGGAACTGGCCGCTGCTGCAGCAGGAGATCGCGGTGCGGCAGATTGCCGCCGCTGCCACGCGGCACACCGGCAAGCTGCTGCTCGCCATGCTCAGCGAAGTACAGCCCGCACTGCGGCCCACCATCATCGACGAGATCGGATGCTGCGGTGAGGAGCTCGCCATCCCCGCGCTGCTGGAGATTGCCGGCTCGCACGACGCCCGCGAGTTCGGGCGCGTGAAAGCCATCGAGGCGCTCGGACGCATGCGTGAAGCGCGCGCCATCTCACTGCTGCGCGACATCATCCTCGCGCGCAAAGCCTTCGGCTGGCGCAATGCGGAAGAGCTGCGCGTGACCGCCATGCACGCCCTGCGCCTGATCGATCCGCTCGCCGCCAATGATTCCGAACTCGAGGCCGCGTTCAAGACGGACCCGGTCGCGGGCTGGGCGCTCACCGAATCCGAAGGGCAGGGTTGGGCGCGCAAGCGCCGCTACCACCGGATCAGCATCGACAAGCCGCTCAACGCAACCGTGACCACCCAGCGCGGCAGCGCCGGCGTCACCGTGCAGAAGCTCAGCCTCGGCGGCGGTCTCGCGCTGCGTCATTCACACGCGCAACTGGCCGGCGAGGGCACCCTGGAATTCACCGCCGGCTTCCGCAAGCTGAAAGCCCGCATCCTGGTCCAGGAAGTCGGCGACCGGCGCATCGCCTTCGAGATCCTCGACATGGCGCTGGAAGACCGCCTGCGCCTGCGCAAGCTGCTCGCCGGTGAAGCCGCCGCCAGCGGACAGCGCGTTGCCTCGCGTCCGGCTGCGAAGGCCGCGTCAACCAAGGAGCCGCCAAAAGAAAAACAAACGGCCCTTCCTTCGTTTCCCGACGATCACGGCTATACGCTGTAGCGGGGACTCGTCCCATCCGGAGGAATCTGCTCTGGCGATGGATAAGGAACTACTTCGGCGACCAGTGCGGGACCGCGCGAAACAGTCCGTTGAGGAATCCCACTTCCCACGCAATGAAGAGTCCGAAGCCGAGGCTGATCAGGCCTGACGCGGTCGCCAGGTTGCGCGTGATCCACGCCGAGCGTCCCTGCGTGTAGTGGATGGCGCCGGCCAGCGCCACGGTGATCAGCGCCATGCCGGCGATCGTTCCTGCGCCGAACACCAGCAGGTAAAGCACGGCCCAGCGCGCGTCGCGGATGGTGGCCAGCACCAGCAACGCCACCGCCGCCGAGCCCGCCATCCCGTGCACCACGCCGACCACGAGCGGACGCACCGCCTGGTAAAAGCCGAGACGCCCGAACCAGCGGTCGAGCCGCCCCAACGGGTTCTGCTCCGGACGATGCGGATGGCGCTCCGGCCCATGCGAGTGCGCGTGCGTGTGCACGTAGTCGCCGTGAGCGTGCGCGTGCGAGTGGACGTGAACCGGGTGCGCGTGTCCGGCCGCGTCGCGCACCGCTGCGGGCGACGAAAATGTCTCGCTGATCCAGCGCATCACGCCGGTAAGGTTCAGCACGCCGAGCACGATGAGCATCAGGCCGACAGAAAACTCCATGCTCAGCCCGACGCGCGCCGGAATCACCAGCCCGAAAAGGATGATGGCCGCGCCCACCGCCACGATCGTGAGCGTGTGTCCCACGCCCCAGATCGCGCCGATCAGCGCCGCGCTGCGCAAACTGCGCTGCCGCGTGACGATGGTGCTCACCGCGATCACGTGATCGGCGTCGGTGGCGTGCCGCATTCCGAGAAAGAACCCGAGCGCGATGATGGAAAACAGACTCGCCATGATTCGACTGTCAGAATACCGAGCGCCGCCGGATCAGGGAAGTCGCGGCCGCAGGCGGTGCTTCGCGCGGCGGCTACGGTCCGGAACAGACAGCGGATTTCCGTCCCGGGGCGCCCTCTCCAAAACCGTCGTTTGGCTTGAGTGGGTTCCCACTACGCCAGCGCGATGACTTCGATCTCCACCAGCGCGTCCTTCGGCAGCCGCGACACCTCCACCGTTGTTCGCGCCGGCGGATCGGCGGGGAAGTGGCGCGCGTAGACGGCGTTCATCGCCGCGAAGTCGCTCATGTTCTTCAGAAATACGCCCACGCGCACGGCTTTGCTCAAGCTGCTGCCTGCCGCTTCGAGCACCTTGGAAATGTTGCGCAGCGTCGCTTCGGTTTGCGCGGCCACGTCGCCCCCGACCAGGTTGCCGGTCGCCACGTCGAGCGCCACCTGCCCGGAAAGGAAGACCAGACCGTTAGCGCGGATCGCCTGTGAAAACGGGCCGATCGGTTGCGGACTGTCCTTGGTGAAGATTACGTGCCTGCTCATCGCTTCGCCTCCGCCGCTTTCGCCGGCAATGCCGCTTCGAAATTCACCGCGCTGGTGTTTCCGCCGCTGACGATGACGGCCACGCGCTCGCCCGGCGCCGGCTGATATGCGCCGGCAAGCAAGGCCGCCGTTGCCGCCGCGCCGCCAGGCTCGGCCACCACGCGCGCAGCTTCCCACAGCGCCTGCTGGGCGCGGCGAATCGCGTCGTCGCTGACCAGCAGCACGCGCTCCACATGCTTGCGCGCGATGGCGAAGGTCAGCTCGCCCACGCGGCGCGGACCGAGCGAGTCAGCCGCGATGCTCTCGGCCGGCGCATCCACCGGACGCCCGGCGCGGAGCGCATTGGTCATCGTGGGCGCGCCTTCCGGCTCAACGCCGATCACGCGCTTGCTCCCGGCAAACCACGAAGCGATGCCGCCAATCAGCCCGCCGCCGCCGACCGCGACCAGCACCGTATCCACGTTCGGCGCTTGCGCCTCCAGCTCCAGGCCTACCGTGCCCTGGCCGAGCAGCGTCTCCGTCTGGTCGAATGCGTGGATCGCCATGGCGCCCGACTTGGCCTGCCACTCGCGGCTGGCCTCGAGTGCGTCGTCGTACAGATCGCCCGTCACCACCAGCTCGGCGCCGTAGGAGCGAATACGCTGGACTTTCGCGGGTGAAGAAATGGTGGGAACGAAGATGCGGGCCGAAACACCCAAGCGCCGCGCCGCGTACGCCACGGCCGCTCCGTGATTGCCGCCCGATGCCGCCACCACTCCCGCCTTGGGCACCGGGCGGGTCAGCAGGTTTGTGAACGCGCCACGCGTCTTGAACGCGCCCGCATGCTGGGAAAGCTCCAGCTTGAGCGTGAGAGCGAAGTCAGCCAGGCCGAAATCGCGTCCGTTCACCTCCAGCACCGGTGTGGTGCGCACGTAGGGCCGGATTGCCGCCTCTGTCGCCTTGATCGCTTCACGGGTCATCGCCATCACTTCTCGCTCCTCCGCTCAGGTGACCTGTAGATGTCCCGGCACGCGGCGCGACTCTAAAAATATTACGCTCGTGCAAATCTCGCTCCACAGTGGTTGACAACAACCATCGTTACCTGGCAAATTAGCATATATGCTAACCGCCAATGCTGCTAAGGCGCTCGCCAGCGACCGCCGATTGCAGATTCTGCGTTGGCTGAAGCGCCCGCGCGCCCATTTTCCGCCGCAGATCTACGGCGACCTGGTGAAGGACGGTGTTTGCGGCGTGCTCATTGCGCGTAAGCTGCGGGTTTCGCAGCCCACCGCCAGCGAGCACCTGCGCGTGCTGTCGCAGGCTGGCCTGCTGCGCACCCGCCGCCTCCGCAACTGGACGTTCTACCGCCGCGACGAGCGCCGCATCGCGCGGCTCAAGCGTGCCCTCCAGCGCGGCTGGTAGCTACCGGATCGCCGATGCCAGCGTGTCATGGTGCATGGCGATGAACTGCCGCAGATACGGCCCAATCCCCGCTAAACCGCTGAACCCTGCCGCCCGCGCCGCCGCGTCCTGCTGCTCGACCGGACGATCATCGGCTGAGGCGTACTGCGCCAGGCTGCGGAAGCAGCCGATGGTGAACACGTCCCACGCCGCTCCCTGGTCGCGAACGAAAATCAGGTTCTGTGGCTGCTCCAGTTTGGCGAGGAAAGCATTCTCCATCTCACGCTCACGCAGCAGTTCACCGCGCTTGCCGGACAGCGCCTGGAACATCTCCACATGGAACAGGCCGGCGCCCTCGCAGGCCTTGCGGACATCGGCGGGCGGCGGCCCGCTGACGAACACGTCTTCCTGCCAGGCGATCAGCGGCGGAATCTTCTCGCCGGTGCCCGACGTTCGCGCCGCCGCCGCGCGCCGCGCCACGCGCTCCGCCTTGTAGTACTCCGTGTAGCTGCCCATCGGCGTGAGCACCAGCAGGTCCCATTTGTCACCCTGGCGATGCCGCATCCACAGCGGCGCCTCTTCACCGGCAGCGACGTCCGCGGCGGCCTTGGCCTTGAGGACATCAATCAGTTCCACGATTTTTCCCGGCGCAGCCTGGATCAACGATGTCTTGTAGAGATATGCGCCCGTCCGGGCCGGCGGGGCAGCGGCACCGGGCGTCTGCATTAGGAGGAACAGCGCCAGCAGCGTAAGCATGGGCCGGGATTGTAAACCGTGGCAGGCGCGATCTGGTTTGTGTCCCTTCATCGCGTAAACTATCCCGCGTGCTGAGTCGAATCCTTGCCGTTATCGTGGCCGCTGCGCTATTGACCAGCGCAGCGTCAGCCGCCACAACGCCGAAGGCCAGGGCGGCGGTCATTTCCACGCCGCGAGGGGAAGGGAAAGTCGGCGTAAAGCCTCCGTTCACGGCCCTGATGTATCTCACCAACCGCCCGGACTCGATCGCCAGCTTCCGCGAGCACGCCTCGCAGATTTCCATCATCGCGCCGCAGACGTTCGTCATGGACGCCGAGGGCTTTATCTCCGGCGATGTGCCGGAAGAAGTCCTGCAGATCGCGGCCGCGAATCGAGTCGCGGTGCTGCCGCTGGTTGTCAACCGGCGTTTCGATCAGCCGCTCATGCACACTGTGCTTGACTCACCCGAGTCGCGCGCCCGCGCCATCCGATATCTCCTGTACTATGCGCTGCGCGACGGCTACATGGGTTTCCAGTTCGACTACGAGAACATCCACCACACCTACCGCGACCGCCTCAGCGCGTTCTTTCAGGAAGCCGCCGCCGCGTTTCATCAGCATGGCTTGATCTTGAGCGCGGCAGTGGTGGGACGCTATGCCGACGATCCCAGGTCGGAGTCGCCGGGCGGCTTCGAAAACTGGAGCGGCGTCTACGACTATGCCGTGCTGGGCAAGCACGCCGATTTTCTGACCATCATGGCCTACCCGCAGCACGCCCAGTTTTCCGGCCCCGGGCCGGTCGCGGGGCTCACCTGGGTGCGCAAGATCGCCGATTACGCCGGCGCGCAAATGCCGCCGCGCAAGATTTCGCTCGGCATCCCGCTGTACGGCGTTCAGTGGACGGCGCAGCCCAGCGCCGCCGGCGAGACCGCCACAAAGTGGAAAGTCAGGAGCACGCGCTACTCCGACGTGACCGCGCGCCTCGCCTCCACCGGCCCGGCGTGGGACGAAGCCGAGCAGGCGCCGCACCTGATGTTTGTGGAACAGGGCGGGCAGACCGAACTCTGGTACGAAGACGCGCGCAGCCTTGGCGCCAAACTCGACTTGGCGCAGACCGCCAAATTCGCCGGCGTCTCCGCCTGGTCGTTAGGCAGTGAAGACCCGGCCTTCTGGACGACGCTCGCCAGGTATCGAATCGCGCGCCTGCCGGTCCGCCCGATGAAGGGGACGCTCGACCAGCGGGCCCGCGCCGCGGCGCGGGCGCTCGCCCTCAAGCCGAAAGCCGTAAATATGGCCGCTTCCAGGCCCGGCGCCCCGCACAAGAGCAACTCGCCGGCGCCCGACTTCTAGGCCAGCCGGCTTCGCGAAAATCTTGCGCGGCCCTGCTAAAATATTGCTGTGCGAAGGGTCTTCATCCCCGCCGTCCTGCTGCTGGTCGCGGCACTTGCCTATGCCGACAAGAAGGACCAGAAGCAGTACTCCGACCTGAGCTTCACGGTGCTGCGCGATTCGGGCAAACCGATCCGCAATGCGGCGGTCATCCTGCATCCGGTGAACAAAGACGGCAAACAGGAGCACGGCGGGCTTGAGCTGAAGACCAACGCCGACGGCAAGGCGGAGATCAACAGCATCCCGTACGGTAAGCTGCGCATACAGGTCATCGCGCCCGGCTTCCGCACTTACGGCGAGGACCACGAGATCAACCAGCCGTCGCACGAGTTCAACATTAAGATGGAGCGGCCCAAGGAGCAATACTCCATCTACAAGTAAGGTTTCACGTTGCGCGTTTCCCGGAAACCGGTCCCAACCAGCTCTGGTATGATGATGCGGTGATCGACGCCCTCCGAATGCGGCTTCAGTAACGCGCACCCCACGCGGTCGCTGCCGTCTGTTTTTCAATCGTTGCGAAATCAGGAACTCCCCCGGGCGCGCTCCGCATTCAGCCACGTTCCACGCGATAGACTAAAGGTGAAAGATGCCGGACTTTCTCAAGACCGTCGCTGAGCGCGTCGTCATTTACGACGGCGCCATGGGCACCAACATTCAGTTCCGCAACCCCACGGTGGACGACTACTGGGGCAAGGAAGGATGCAACGAGCTTCTGGTGCTCTCGCGGCCCGACATCATTGGCGACATCCACGCCGACTTCCTGCGGGTGGGCTGCGATGTGGTCGAGACCGATACCTTCGGCGCCACCCGCATCGTGCTCGGCGAGTATCAGCTCGAAGACAAGGTCGCCGAGATCAACATCGCCGCGGTGAAAGTGGCGCGCGAAGCCGCCCAGCAGTTCTCCACGCCCGACAAGCCGCGCTTCGTGGCCGGCAGCATCGGCCCGACCACCAAGCTGCCGTCGCTTGGCCACATCGGCTTCGACGCGATGGCCGCCGCCTTCGAAGAGCAGGCGCGCGCGCTCATCGAGGGCGGCGTGGACGTGCTGCTCATCGAGACCTCGCAGGACCTGCTCCAGGCCAAGTGCGCCCTCGCCGGCGTTTTCGACGCGATGAAGGCGACGGGCAAGCGCCTGCCGGTCACCGTTCAAGTAACACTTGAAGCCACAGGAACCATGCTGCTGGGCACCGAGATCGGCGCGGCGCTCACCGCGCTCGAGCCCTACGACATCGACATCGTTGGGCTGAACTGCGCCACCGGACCGCGCGAGATGAACGACGCGATCCGCTACCTCTGTGACAACTCGACCAAGCACGTTTCCTGCCTGCCCAACGCCGGGCTGCCGCAGAACGTGGGCGGACGCGCCGTTTACCAGCTCACGCCGCAGGAGTTGTCCGAGTACCACGCGCGCTTCATCCGCGACTACGGCGTGCGCATCGTGGGCGGATGCTGCGGCACCACGCCCGAGCATCTGAAAGCCGTCGTTGACGCCTGCGCGAACCTGCACCCGCACCAGCGCGACGTGCACCCCGAAGCTGCCGCGTCTTCGGCCTACTCCAGTGTCCCTCTCGATCTCGATCCCAAGCCGCTCATCGTTGCCGAGGAGATGAACACCACCACGCAGCGGGCCGCCTTCCGCGACCTGGTGCGCGCGCAGAAGTATGACGACATCCTCGCGCTTTCCAAGAAGCTGGTGAACGAAGGCTCGCACATGCTCGACCTGTGCTGCGCCATCGTGGGCGAAGACGAAAAAGGCTACATGAACGGCATCCTGGAGAAGATCGCCACGCGCGTGCCCGCGCCCGTGCTGGTGGACTCCACCGAAGCCGACGTCATCGAAGAGGCGCTCAAGCGCATCCCCGGCAAAGCGATCATCAACTCGATCAATCTCGAGGACGGTGAGAAGCGCACGTCGCGCGTGCTGCCTGCCGCCAAGCGCTACGGCTCGGCCGTCATCGCGCTCACCATTGACGAAGCCGGCATGGCGCTCACCGCGGAGAAGAAGATCGCCATCGCGCATCGCATCTTCGACCTGGCGACGGGCAAGTACGGCATCCGCCCGCAGGACCTGATCTTTGACGCGCTCACCCTGCCCATTTCCACCGGCCAGCAGGACTACCGCACTGCCGGCATCGAGACGCTCAAGGCGGTCGAGCGCATCAAGAAAGAGCTGCCCGAGGTGCACACCATCCTCGGCGTGAGCAACATTTCCTTCGGCCTCGACGCGTACCCGCGGCGCGTGCTCAACAGCGTCTTCATGCACGAGGCGGTGAACCACGGCCTCGACATGGCCATCGTGAACTACGGCAAGATTTATCCGCTCTACAAGATTCCCGAGGCGGAAGTCGAGCTGGCGCGCCGCCTCATTTACTTCGACACCTCGAACGGCGATCCGCTCCAGGCCTACATGCAGTTCTTCGCCGGCCAGGGAAAAAAGGTGGAGAAGAGCGAAGTGCGCGCCGAGTCGCTCAGCGTGGAAGACAAGCTGAAGTTCTGCATCATCAACGGCGAAAAATCCATCGGCTCGGGCTCGCACAAGCAGTCGCTCGAGCAAGTGCTGGAAGACGCGCTCACTTCGTACTCGCCGCTCGACCTGATCAACACCGTCCTGCTCGACGGCATGAAGACCGTCGGCGACCTGTTCGGCGCGCGCAAGATGCAGCTGCCTTCGGTGCTCGACTCGGCTTCGGTGATGAAGCAGGCCGTCGCCTTCCTCGAACCGAAGATGGAAAAGGCCGCAGGATCGCAGAAGGGAACCATCGTGCTCGCCACCGTGAAGGGCGACGTGCACGACATCGGCAAGAACCTGGTCGACATCATCCTGTCGAACAACGGGTATCGCGTGGTGAACCTCGGCATCAAGCAGCCTGCCGACCACATCATCGCGGCCGCGCAGGAGCACAAGGCCGACGCCATCGGCCTCAGCGGCCTCCTGGTGAAGTCCACGCTGGAGATGAAGTACGTCATCCAGGACCTGGAGCGGCAGAAGCTGTCCTTCCCGGTGATTTGCGGGGGCGCTGCGCTGACGAAAAAATATGTGGAACACGACCTGCGCAACGAGTATTCGTCGGCCGTTTTCTATGCCGACGACGCCTTCGCCGGCCTCCACCTGATGGACGATCTCACCTCGCCCAACGGACGCCGCGAAGCGCGTCTCGCCGAAGGCCGCACCGTGAAGGAGGCGCGCGCGGCCGCCGCCACGGCGACGGCAGCCGCACTCGCGGGCGAAGCTGCCCCCGCCGACGCGCCGCAAGCGCCCGCGATCGCCATTCCGGCCGCACCCAATATCCCGCAGCCGCCTTTCTGGGGCGCGCGCGTCAAACGCGACTACGATTTGCGCGAGGTCTTCCGCTACATCAACCTGACGGCGCTTTTCAAGAACCAGTGGCAGCTCAAGACGGCGTCGCAGGAGGACTACGCGCGCCTCGTCGAAGAAAAATTCAAGCCCGTCCTGCGCCAGCTCGAAGATGAAGTGATCGCCTCGGGATGGCTCGAGCCGCGCACCGTCTGGGGATACTGGCCCTGCCAGTCCGAAGGCAACGACGTCGTGATCTACGAGCCTGCCTCGTCTGACCAGAGCCCGAGGCGTGAAATCCAGCGCTTCACCTTCCCGCGCCAGAAAGAAGGCCGCCGCCTCTGCATCGCCGACTTCTTCGCCTCGAAGGCGTCCGGCCAGATGGACGTGATTGGCTTCTCGCTGGTCACGGTCGGCGATCGCGCCTCACACGAAACCAAGAAGCTGTTCGACGCCGGCGAGTACACGAAGTACCTGTACCTGCACGGTCTCAGTGTGGAGACGGCAGAGGCGCTGGCCGAGTATCACCACAAGCTAATGCGCGAGGAGCTGGGTATAGCCGGGGACGATGCCAGGGAAATCAGCGGCCTCTTCCACCAGAAGTATCGCGGCTCGCGCTACTCGTTCGGATATCCGGCCTGCCCAAATCTCGAGGACCAGACCAGACTCTTCGCCCTGCTCAAGCCCGAGGAGGCGGTCGGCGTGCGCCTCACCACCGGCTTGCAGCTCGAACCGGAGCAGAGCACCAGCGCCATCGTGGTGCATCATCCCAGCGCCAAATACTTCGTGGCTTAAGCGAGCAGTGTAGAGATGGCCAGCTGCGTCTGGCCGGGTCTTAGCAGCCTGCAGCTACTTCAGTTTCGCGTACTCCGCCTTGGCCTCGATGAGGATGGGGATATCGGGGTCGGCATTCTTCCACAGGGCAAAGAAGTCCTGGTAGGCGGTGCGCGCCTTGGCGGTATCGCCCTGGAGCGCGTAGGCGCGCGCCAGCCCTACCTGGGCCAATGGATGCGCCACGCTGCCGAAGTCAACGAACTTGCGGTCGAGTACCGTTTGGAATTCGGCGGCGGCGGCCTGGGCGTTCTTCTGCCGCAGGTAATAAATGCCGCGCATGTAGTTGGTCTCGACGCCCGCTTTCTCGTAGGGACGGGCGGTCTCCAGCTCCTGCACGGCCCGCAGAGGATCGGAAGCCAGCGCGGCGCGCACCTCCGGCGCAACCAGCTTGTTGATCAGCGTGTCCTCGGGGTGCTCGGCTAGGACTTCTCTCAACAGCCCTTCAGGCCGCTGCTTCTCGCCAAGCCAGGCCAGCGTCAAGGCGACGGGCACGCGCACGTCGCCTTTCGGGTCCTTCTTCAGGCCCTCCTCGGCGAACCGGCGCGCGGTTGCGTTCTGGCCGAGCAGCGCCGCTCCGAAGCCGGTCCCGGCCAGCAGGGTGGCCACCACCGGAGGACCTCCGTTCTGCTCCGCCATCTGTGCCGCCTGCCGCTCTAGCGCAATCGCCTCCCTCAGCCTGCCGGCGATGGCCGCAGTCTGTGCCCTGAACGCGACCGCGTTGAACTCGGCCGGCTTGCCCTTGATCCATTCTTGTTCACGCTGGAGAGCGGCCGTATCGCCCTTCAAGTACGCCACTGACGCAATCAGGCCGTGCACGGTATCGGTATCCAGGCGCCGTGCCACCGCCTGGTCCAGTACGGCGCTGGCTTCGTCCAGGCGGCCGAGAAACATGTAGGCCGCCGCCACGTTGATGACCGGCAGCGAATGGTTGGGCTCCAGGCGCATCGCTTCCTGCGCCTCCAAGAGCATGTTCGGAAAGTCGCCGATGCTGCTGTACATCACCGCCAGGTTGTTGTGCGGCGACCAGTCTCGCGGGTAGGTCTTCGTCCAGAGCTGGTAGGCCTCGATGGACTTCGGCATGTTGCCCAGGACGCCGTCGTAGTAACGCGCCGTGATGTACAGCTTTTCCAGCTCGCTCACGCGGTCGCGCAGATCGAACGCCCGGGTCAGGTTTTCGCGCGAGAGCTGCCGCAGGCCGCTGTTACCATAGGCGGCGCCCATGCGCGCATACGCCAAGGCGAAATTGGGATCGAGTTCCACCGCGCGCTTGTAGAAGGGAATTGCGGGCAGATCACCCTCGCGCTGCCGCCTCTCTTCGCCCATGGCATACGCCTTCAGCGCCTCCAGCGATGACGTCGTGGTGTCATCCAGCGGCTTGCTCGTTGCCTTGATCGAGCTCAGCGACTCGCCCAGGTTCTCGCGCAAATCCGAAGCCGCCGTGTGCAGCGCCGCCAGCACTTTTTCCTTCGACGCCGCCGGCTGCTGCCGCTGCGTGATGGTGTCGCCGGTGGATGCGTTCAGCGCGCTCAGCGTGACCACGTACTGGCTGCCCAGCGAGGCGATCGAGCCGGTCAGGTACGCCTTGCTGCCGGCGCGTTGCGCCAGCTCGCGCGCCACGTCGCTGGTCAGGCGCTCGTCGGGGGAGCGCCCCATCAGCCGCAGCGTCTGCCGCACGCGCGAATCGCTCAGCACGCTGAGGAAGGGCGACTGCTGTAAGTCCACGGCAAGCGCCTGGCGCAGCGTGCCGTCGAAGACGGGGTCGCCGGTGGTGTTCACGAAGTCGGCCAGCACCAGCGTGTCGCGTTCGCTCAGCGCGCGCGCCTTGCGCGAGTTCAACAAAAACGCGCCCAGCGCGATGATGGCGATGACCGCCGCCGCGATCCCACCCCACAGCATTCCCTGCCGCGGCGCCGCAGCCAGCACCGAGGTGAAGCTCCTTCCCGACTCCTGGCGCTGCCGCGGCGGCCCCACAGCGGACACAGCCCCCGTACGTCCCGAGTCGGTGTCGCGCTTCAGCCGCTTCAGATCGGCGCGCAGCTCCGACGCCGACTGATAGCGCAGATCGCGGTCCTTCTCCAGCGCCTTGTTGATGATGCGATCCAGTTCCGGCGGCAGGTCGGGATTCAGCCGCGCCACCGCCGCCGGCGCCCGGTTCAGGATCGCTTCGAAGATCACCGCCGACGTGCCCCCGTGAAACGCCACGCTGCCCGTCGCCATCTCGTAGATGACCGCGCCGAAGCTGAAAATGTCGGAGCGCGGGTCGAGCTCTTCGCCGCGCGCCTGCTCCGGCGACATATACGCCACCGTGCCGATCGCCGTGCCCGGACTGGTCAGGTCGCGCGTCGCCGGCGACGTTGCCATCTCGGCCTGCGAGCCGTGCGGCTGTCCGCTCACCTTCGCCAGCCCGAAGTCGAGGATCTTGGCCTGCCCGCGCCGCGTCACGAAGATGTTCGCCGGCTTGATGTCGCGATGAATGATGCGCTCGGCGTGCGCCGCGTCGAGCGCGTCGGCAATCTGAATAGCCCAGTCGAGCAGTTGCTCGGAGCGCAACGGCTTGCCGTCAATGCGGTGCTTGAGCGTCTCGCCCTCGAGCAGCTCCATCACGATGAACGGCCGCCCATCCACCTGCCCGATATCGAAGATGGTGCAGATGTTGGGATGGCTCAGCGCCGAAGCCGCCCGCGCCTCCCGCTTGAACCGCTCCAGCGAGTCAGGATCGGTCGCGAGTTCTTCGGGCAGAAACTTGAGCGCCACCTTGCGGCCCAGGTTCAGGTCCTCGGCGCAGTACACGACACCCATCCCGCCGCCGCCAAGCTTCTCCAGGACCTTGTAGTGGGAAACGGTTGTGCCGATCATTCGGGCCGCTCGCCGTCATGGTATGGGCGGGGGCGGGGGAGGGTCAAACGAAGCCCGCCCCTCCGGCGACAATTTCTGCAGACCATATGGCGGAGAGGGAGGGATTCGAACCCCCGATACCCTTTCAGGTATGGCCGCTTTCGAGGCGGCTCGTTTCAACCGCTCACGCACCTCTCCGCGCCAGGGAAGGGACGATCGGCGGACGTGCCGCCGGTTGCGGTTGCTGTTTTCATGATAGCAAATCTGCTTTTGTCCGCGGCTGGACATGCCGATGTGACGGCGGCGCGGGCGAGGTCGCCCACACGGTCCGTGCTCTCCCTGCGTTCGGTGGTCGGTATCGAAGGGCGAGGCCGCCCGTCGCTCCATTGCGCGGGGCAGTTTATCGGCGGGCGTGAAAGAAATTTTGCAGCATTTCGGCGCTGCGCGCCGCCAGCACGCCGCGCGTGACCTCCACGCGATGGTTCAGCGCGGGATGGTTCAGCACCTGCATCACCGACTGCACGGCGCCGGCCTTGGGATCGTCGGCGCCATAAATCAGCCGCCGGATGCGCGCGTGCGTAATTGCGCCGGCGCACATCGCGCACGGCTCAATGGTGACGTACAGCTCGCACTCCAGCAGCCGATGATTGCCCACCGCCGCGCCCGCCTGGCGCAGCGCCGCCATCTCGGCGTGCGCGGTGGGATCGTTGTCGCTCAGGTTGCGATTGCCGGCGCGCGCCACGATGCGTCCGCCGAGCACCACCACCGCGCCGACCGGAACTTCTCCGGCCGCCTGCGCGCGCGATGCTTCGGCCAGGGCCTCGGTCATGTAGAGTTCGTCGCTCATTCGTCCCGATCCGTCGCTCCCGCTGCTTCCGGCGGGAAGGATACCTTAGGGATGAGCCAGGGATGGGCCCTCGCCGGCCGGCTGCCCGCGCACACCGCACGGGCAGCAACTCTGAATATGCATTATCTGCTCCGTAAACGGCTGCACGGGCACCCTGGGCCTGTTTCCAAGGTCTCTCGGCGGGGAAACCCCCCGTTAGTTACCAATCTCTAACTACGGAATGGCGGCGCCTGTTCCCAGGGGCCGGCCAAGGCCCCACGGGCAGCAAACGTTCGGAGGAGATCGAATGAAACGAGCGATATTGTTGGCTTCGATACTGCTGCTGGCGTCGGCGGTAGCGCTAACGCAGCAGCCCACGAGTCCGGGCACGACGCCGGACCAGACACAGTCCCAGCAACCTGGTAGTCAGCAGCCGTCGGCTGCGGGAACGCCTGCGCAGGGTGCGCAGACGATCCAGGGCTGCCTCAGCGGCTCCAGCGGCAATTACACCATCACCGATAAAGCAACCGGCACGACCTACAAACTCTCCGGCAGCGACGATCAGCTGAAGGCGCATGTCGGCCATCAGGTCGCCATCAGCGGCAGCCTGAGCGGCGCCGGCGCAACCGGCACCGAGACCCAGCCCAGCAGCACCGGTCCGGAAAAGACCATCACCGTGCAGTCGGTGCAGATGATCTCGGAGACCTGCAGCGGCGCCGGCTCCAATCCGCAGAGCGACATGAGCGCTGCGGCAGGCGCGGCAACTGGTGCGGCCGCCGGCGCTGCCACCGGCGCAATGACCGGCGGCAGCGAGGCCGCCAACCAGGCGTCGAGCGCAGCGTCGCAATCGGCGCAGCAGGCCACGCAGCCGGCAACGGGCGCCGCGCCCGACCAGACGGCTGCTGGACAGACGCCAACTGCGCCGGGCAGCACGACCGGCACAACCGCTGCTCCCGACACGACTGGCCAGGCGGCCACATCGCAGCCGGGCGGCACCGCGGCCACGGCGCCCTCGACCACCACCGCGCCCGATACCAGCATGAGCGCGCAGTCGCAGACTCCACCGTCAACCACGCAACCGAGCACGACTGCTCCTGACCAGACTGCGCAGCCGAGCACGACGGCCCCCGATCAGACTTCGAGCCAGACGGCCCCAAGCCAGACCGAGCCTTCCGCCTCGCAAGCCACGCCTGCCCAGGGCGCAGCCGGCCAGAAGGCAAATGGCCTGCCTCAGACGGCCAGCCCGCTTCCGCTGTTGGGGCTGCTCGGCCTGGGCTCGGTGGCCACTGGCCTGATCGCGCGCTTCCGCAAGTAGCGCGGCGCGCACGCTGAGCGACTGTCGGTTGGAACGCAGGCGGGGCCCGCCCTGGAGATGTGCGGGCCCGCATGCGCGAATCCTGCGGCGGTCGCTTTTGTTTTGTGGGGGAAACTGCTCGCGAAGGCCTTTTCCTCGCCGCCCCGGTGTACCGGGCAATGATCGCCCAATCCTGTTCCCATCTACTGGCAAGGTTGACAGCTCCCCGGGGGGCACCGCCAGAGGGCCCCACAAGGTCCTGTCCCCCTGTGCAAAACCCCTTAACAACTTCCTTAACTAATTCATTGCTGCCGTAACCCGGCTTAGGTTACAGTGCGCTTAAGCTATTCCGTTCCGACAGGTTGCAGACTTGTACGTGGCGCGGAACGGGTGTGGCGCGCGCGATGTTGCGGAGGCGTGACCATGTGGAGAACTCGGAAGGAAGATGAGCGGCCCGCGCCGCCGGCAACTCCGGCGCCCGCACCTGCCGCCGCTCCCGTTGTCCCCGCAAAAGTAGTTCCCGCCAAGGAGGCTGCGCCAATGGATCCGGTAAAAAATGATAACTACCGTCCCGAGATGGCCCACATCGGAAAATCGGTGCTGGTGAAAGGCGAACTGTCGGGCAGTGAAGATCTGTATCTCGACGGCGAAGTCGAAGGCAGCATCGAGCTGCGCGGACACAGCCTCATCATCGGTCCGCACGGGCGCGTGCGCGCCAACATTCACGCGCGCGACATCGTCGTGCACGGCAAGGTCGAAGGGAACGTGCGCGGCACCGATCGCGTGGAGTTGAAAAAGAGCGCGATCCTGATGGGTGACATTTCCACGCAGCGCATCCTCATCGAAGACGGCGCTTACTTCAAGGGCGGCATCGAGACGCAGAAGGGTGACGCCAAGGCCGATGGCGCCAAGCCCGAAGCGAAGGCTGCGTCGGCGAGCACTTCGTCGTCGAGCGCGTCGCCGGCCGTGGCGTCATACAGCAGCCAGGGCGCAAGCGCGAGCACGGCGACGGCGCACGCCTCATCGCCCACGGCGCAGAATGTTCATCCGTCGCTGTTGGAGAAAAAGTATTAGGAACGCGGCGCTCTGCCGGGCGCCACTTCGTCCAGGGCCCTTAAAGGTTTAGTTGAATGAGTTCCGTTACCAGTAACATTTTTCGGCTCTTTCGTGGTGACGCCAGCCCGTCGCCGGCGGCCCTGGCGGCCCAGCCTGCCGTCAGCGAACGCATCCCGCGGCGCTCCTCCGGGTTCGCCGAATTTGCCCGCGCCATCGCCGGTCGCGACAGCCTGTGCGTGCTCGATCTCGGGCCCACGTCGCCGGCCAACATCACCCACCTCACCGGCCTCGGACACCGCTCCTACAACGAAGACGTGCTGCTCGCCTCGTTCGATTCCAGCCTGGCGATGACGTCGCCCGAGGGCAAGCCGACGCTGAACGCGCAGAAATTTCTGGCCGACAATCTTGCCTACGAGCGCGAGCTGTTCGACGCCGTCCTGCTCTGGGACATGCCCGACTATCTGCACGAGTCGTTGGTCAAGCCCGTAGTCGAGCGCCTGCATTACGTCATGAAGCCGGGCGGCGTGCTGCTCGCCTTCTTCCACACGCGCGACGCCGGTCCTGACGCGCCGTTCTACCGCTACCATATCGCGCCCAAAGACGGCCTGAGCCTTCAGCCGGTTTGGAAGCCTATGGACGGCCTCGCCAACGGGCGCCGCACGCCTATGTTCCGCCTGCAACGCGTCTTCAACAACCGGCACATCGAAAACCTGTTCCGCGACTTCGGCTCGCTGAAGTTCTTCCTCGCCCGCGACAACGTGAGGGAAGTGCTGGTGGTTCGCTGATATCGTCCGCTATCAGTACAATCTAGTGTCCTTGGTGCGCCCTTCGAGTCCTTTGGGTGAAGGGTCTTGACTTCCATCGTTCACAGCCGCGCCCTCGTCCTGCGCAGCATCGCCTCCGCCACTCCCGGCAAGCGCAGCGCTTTCACCACCGGCGCGCGCAGGGGAGGGGGCATTTCCAGCAGCCGCCGCAGCCGCCGCGCGTTGCGAAACGCCGGCGCAAACCGCCGCCGATACTCGCGCGCGTAGCGCTCCGCGCCTCCTTCAATGCAACATCCGCCTGCCAGCGCACCCGACGCGAGCGCGATTGCAATTCCGTCACCCACAAACGGATCAATGAATCCCGCCGCGTCGCCGGCGAGCAGGACGCCGTTTTCGTCCACCGGCCGCGGCGTGCCGAAAAGGAGCGGCGATGTCGTCACCGGCCCCATCACGGGCTGCCAGTCGCGCGCCGCAGCGGCCAATGCCGGATGCAGCGCCAAGGCCTGTGCAAGCGACGCGGCCGCACTCGCATCCACCAGGGCGCACGCGTTCAACAGGACACCGATGCCATCGGGCGACAGCACCGGCTGCACGCCGCAGTAACCTCCGCGAAAAACGTAGAGCGTGGTTGTGCCTGCAAAGTCGGCGATGTTTGGCGCCCGAAAATGCGCTTTCAGACCCAAGAGCCGCGCCTTGCTGCTCCGCGCGCTCACGCCCGAAACCCGCGACCAGCGCCCGCTGGCGTTGATCACCGCCGTGGCAGAGAATTCTCCAGCGCTTGCCGCTACGCGGAACCGGCGCCCATCGGGCGCGACGCGTTGCACCTCCACCTGCTGCCGCGCATCCGCACCCGCGCGCGCTGCAGCATCCCACAGCAGCGCATCCAGCTGATACCGCGAAACGCTCAGCGCCGGCGGCCGAACCGGCGCCTCCAGCACATCGCGAGCGAAGACGACCCTTGCCCGCTCAATCCTCGGAGCCGCCTGCAACGCGTCTTCGCTCCCCAGCAATCCACGCAGAATGTTCAACGACTCCGGCGACACAAACTCGCCGCACACCTTGTGGCGAGGCAGCCCTCCGCGCTCGAGCAGGAGAACGCGCGCGCCATCGCGGGCGGCAGTGATCGCGGCGCTCGATCCCGCCGGCCCTCCGCCGGCCACGATCACGTCGAAGCGCTCGCTCATCTTTGCTCGCGCTCCGAAGGCGGCGCGATCGCCGGCCACTTCTTCCATGCGACCACACCCATGCGAAACGGCCAGGCGCGGGCAATCTCAACCCGCGCGGCCGGTGTGTTCCCGAGCATCGCGCGCACTTCATCCATCGTGTACGCCCGCCGCACCGAGGCCGGGCCGTCATGTCGCGTGAGCCGGCTGCGATACAGCGGCATGCCGGCGTACACCAGCGCCAGATGCGCCCAGCTTCGCCGTAGATCGTTGATCAGCACCGCCACGCGCGCCACGCGCAGCGCCTCGCGCACGAACCTGACCACCTCACCCGGCTCCAGGTGATGGACGAACAGGGAACAGCTCACCACGTCGAAGCTGAAGTCGGAAAACGGAAGGGCCATCGCGTCGGCCACCACAGCGTTGGCCGGCTCCGGCAGATGGGTCTCCGCGCGGTCGCTGATGGTCACGCGCAACTTCAACCGGCCGCGAATCGCGGCCGCAACCGCCAGCGGGACGTCGCCCGACCCGGAAGCCACGTCGAGCATGCTGAGCGAGCGCGCGCCCGTCGCCCGCGCCACGCGCTCCACCAGCCGTCGCATCGTTCGCGTCCCGCCAAAGTATTTGTTGATCCAGCGCAGATCGGCCAGCGACGCGGCCACTTCGGCGGGCGTACCGGCGTCGCTATCGAGCAGTTCGGGCGTGACGGAGCGGCGCATGGGAGCACTCAGCAGTCAGCACTCAGCATTCAGCCCCTGCGTATTCGTGCTCAAGGGCTCGCAAGCAACACCACGAGCATACAAGGGCTGAATGCTGACTGCTGAGCGCTGATTGCTAAACTTCCGCCAGCTCTTCTTCGAGCAGCTGCTTGTTGTACAGGTCGGTGTAGTAGCCGTTGCGGGCGATGAGCTGCTCGTGCGTGCCCAACTCCACGATGCGGCCGCCGTGCAGCACGGCGATCTGGTCGGCGTTGCGCACGGTCGAGACGCGGTGCGAGATGAAGATGGTCGTCCGCCCTCGCATGATCTCGCGCAAGTGGTTCAGGATTTTCTCTTCCGTGTAGGTATCCACGCTGGAAAGCGCGTCATCGAGGACGAGAATTCGCGGGTTGCGGATGAGAGCGCGCGCAATCGCCGTCCGCTGCTTCTGGCCGCCGCTCAGGGTGATACCGCGCTCGCCCACCATCGTCTTGTACTGCTCGGGAAAGCCCTCGATGTCAGACGCAATGCTGGCGCCCTCGGCGGCGCGCCGCACCTCGTCGTCGCTGGCCTCCGCCGCGCCGAATGCGATGTTGTCGCGCACCGTGTCGCTGAACAGGAACGTCTCCTGCGGCACAAATCCAATGTTCCGTCGCAACGTCTCCAGTTTGTAGTCCGTGATCGGCCTGCCGTCGATCAGCACGCTTCCAGGCGGTGCGTCGTATACACGCGGAATCAGATTCACCAGCGTAGATTTTCCAGAGCCCGTGGGTCCCACAATGGCCAGGCTTGTCCCCGCCGGGATCGCCAAATTGACGTCGTGCAACACCTCCACCGGCCCCGACGTTTTCGCGTTGCCGTTGCCGGCCGCGTTCACCTGCGGTGCGCCGCTGTAGGCGAAACTCAGGTTGCGGAACTCGATCCGGCCTTCGATCGGCAGCTCCTGCGCCCCGGGCGCATCGGTCACCTCCGGCTGCTCGCGCATGATCTGGTCAATGCGTCCCAGTGACGCCGTGCCGCGCTGGAAAATATTGATCACCCAACCCAGCGCGATCACCGGCCAGGTGAGCTGCACCATGTACACCATGTACGCCACGAACTTGCCTGGCGTGATGTGCCCAAGCAGCACTTCGCGCCCGCCCATCCACAGCACCACCACCATCGCAGTGCCCAGAAGCAGTTCGAGCGTCGGCCACAGCATGCCCATCAGCCGGGCCAGCGGCAGGCTGCGCTGAATGTACTCGTCGTTCGCCGCCTCGAACCTGGCGATCTCGGGCGCCTCCTGCGCGTAGGCGCGAATCACGCGCACGCCGCTGAAGTTCTCCTGCGTATGCGCCGAGATTTCGCTGAACATCGCCTGGATGCGCTCGAAGCGCTGGTGAATCTGCGTGCCGAAGTACTGGATCACGATGCTGGCGATCGGCAGCGGCAGGAAGGCGTAGAGCGTGAGCTTGGGGCTGATCGCCACCATGAACACGAGCGCGCCCACGGTGAACACAATGGTGTTGGCGGTGTACATGATCGCCGGGCCGAGCAGCATGCGGACGGCGTTCAGGTCGTTGGTCGCGCGCGCCATGATGTCGCCGGTGCGCGTGCGCTGATAAAACGAATAAGACAATTGCTCCAGGCGCCGGAACAGGTCGTTGCGCAGGTCGAACTCCACCTCGCGCGAGATGCCGATCACAACCCACCGCGTCAGGAACTGGAAGATGCCCTTCGCCGCCGCCAGCGCGATCAGCAGCAGGGAATAGGTGACGATCTTCTGCTGCGTGATGCCCGACGTCAGGTCGTCCACCGCCCGCCGGATGACCTGCGGAAACAGGATCCATATCCCGTTCATCAGCAGCACCGACACGCCGCCCAGAACGTATCCCCAGATGTATTTGCGGAAGTAAGGCGCGAGTGGCTTCAGGCTCTTGAACATCGGATCAGTTGTCAGTTGCCGGTTGTCAGTCGCCGGTTCTGAACTTTGGATGATTTTAGCAATTGGCGGGATTCGAGTCTGTTTGCGGTTGCCGATGCGCCTTCGTGGCCTGCGTGCCCTTTGTGTTTTGCTCTCGCCTTCGACTTTACGTGAAACTCGAAGCGCGAAACGTCTTCCTATGTCGGCACCTTCAATGTCAGGTAGCCTCCGCCCAGCGCGAACAGAATGTCGGGCGACCAGGCCGCCAGCGCCGGCGGCAACTGGTTCACGTTACCCATCGCCTCGAACAACCCTGACGTCACCCAGTACACCACCGCGATGCCGATCGCGGTCGCCACGCCCGTCAAGGCGCCGCGCCGCCCGGCGGATAACGAGAAGGGAACCGCCAGCAACGCCATGACGAGCGTGATCAGCGGAAACGCCAGCTTTTTGTGGAGCTGCACCCGCAGTCGCACCACGTCGAAGCCGCTCTGCTGCAGGTCGTGGATGTACTGCTCGAGCTCGGTGTAGCTCATCTCCGACGACTGCTTCACTTCCTTCTTAAAGTACGTGGGCGGCTCGTTCAGCTCGGCGAAGGTGGCCACGTCGAACGTCTTGTACTCCTCAATTGCTTCGCCCCGGAAAGAACGCTGCCAGCCCTGCTCGAACACCCACTTGTTCAGCTCCGGCTCCCAGTGGGCGCGCGCCGCAAAGACCCGCCGCGTGATGGCGAACGTCCTGGGATCGAACTCGAACGCGGTGATGTTGCCGAAGCGGTTCCGGTCGGGATCGTAGAACTGGTAGTAGTAGATGGTGGAGTGCTCGCCAAAAATCCACTTGCGGTCCGGACGCAGATACGTCTGCGCGGGCTTCCCCTTGATTCGGTTGAAGAGCGTCTCCTGCCGCTTATTAAAGCGCGGCAGGTACAACTGGTCGAAGAAGAACAGCCCCGTCGCCAATACGGCGGCCACCACCAGCACGGGCACAATGACGCGGTAAATGCTGATGCCGGTCGCCTTCATGGCTGTGATCTCGTTGGCGCGCGCCATCAGCCCGAACGTCACCAGCACCGCGATCAGCACCGCCATCGGCGTCATCAGGTAGAGCATCGAAGGCAGCACGGTCAGCAGGTACTCGCCCAGCGTTGCCAGCCCGACGTCGTTTTTGAGCACGTCCTTGAAAATTTCAAAGAAGGTGAACACCAGGGTGAG
The DNA here is from genome assembly GCA_035651995.1 of Terriglobales bacterium. NCBI lineage: Bacteria > Pseudomonadati > Acidobacteriota > Terriglobia > Terriglobales > Terriglobales bacterium. The sequence continues at coordinate 115,936 of DASRER010000039.1, forward strand.
CACCAGGAACGCGGACAGCACCATGCCCACGTATCCGGCGAACTCGCGGAGCACGTAGTCGTCCAGGATCTGCGGGAACTTGGTGCGCAGGAATCGCGCCCGGCGCATGGCCCGCTCCCAGGCACCGCCGCGTCCGGTCGTGGCCGGCGCCACGCGTGCTACCTGTTCGCGCAGCCACGCGGGGACGGCGCGCAGCCACGCCAGCTCCAGAGGACGCCGGTCGGTGTGCCACAGCAGCCACGCGCCGGCAACGACGAACACGGCGTTGGCCATCCAAACGCCCGGCGCCGGCGGAACCTTGCCCTGGCGCGCCAGCGCCAGCCCGGCGAGTGTGGCGAAGTAGTAGATGAACACCAGCGCGATGGTCAGCACGAAGCCGGTGCTCTTGCCGCCCTTGCGCGCCGAGAGTCCCAGAGGGATGGCAACCAGCGCCAGCACCAGGCACGCCGTGGGCAACGCCAGCCGGCGGTGAAACTCGATCTCGTACCAGCGCGCCTCCGCCGGCGACGAGCTGCGCGCCCGCCGCATCAGCTCGCTGGTCGGGAGCTCGGCCGTCGGCACCGTATCGCGCTCCTGCCGGTTCGAGCCGGGCAGCGGCAGCGGAATGTCGGTCGCCGAGAAGGTCGAGATGGCGTACTCATGCGGCGCCTTGAGCTGTGTCTCGTGCGTGGAGCCGTCTTCCAGATGCAGGCGCAGCGCCGGGCTGCCGTTCGCGGCAGCCGGCGCCCGGGCCCGCTGCTGCTCGGGCTGCTCGAGCGCGATGCCGTGACGCGCCAGCGTAATCTTGGGCGCGGCCGCGTCGCTCACGTCTGCCAGGAAGATGCCCTTCCACTCCGCCGCGCCGCGGCTCACCGTCGCGTCCTGCACATAAAGGACGTAGTTGTGCAGGTCTTCGTAAAAAACGCGCGGCTGCACTTCGAACGTCGCCTGCGAGCTCTTCAGCGATTCCTGCAGCTGCGTAAAGGCTGCCGCCGCCCGCGGCGCCACGTACAGGTTGTTCACCGAAGCCAGCAGCCACGCCGTGATCGCGAAGAGGGAAACAATCCGAACGAAGGCGCCCGTGCCGATCCCCGAGGCGCGCATCGCCGTGATCTCGCTGTCGGCCGCCAGCCGGCTCAGGCCCAGCAGGATCCCCACCAGCACCGCCAGCGGAATCGTCACGTTGAATGCCGCCGGCAGGGTGAACAGAAAGATTTCCGCCACGCTGCGCGCCGAGGCGCTGTTGCGCACCACCAGCTCCAGGATGCGGCCCACGTCGCGCATGAACACCACGAACGTGAACAGCGCCAGCCCGATCAGGGCGTGCGAGACCACCTCGCGCAGGATGTAGCGGGTAAGGATGCGCACTTAGGGCATAGTTTCAGGCCCGCCGGGGGGAAGTGCAAGCGTGGCGCCGTTTCGGCAGTGTCAGTCAGCCGCGATGGTCAGCGGCTTCAGCGTCAGGATGCCGTCGAAGGTTACGAAGTAGCACTCCACGCTGAGCCCGGGAAACCTTGATTCCAGCAACTCCGCGGCCCGCCCCAGGTCAATCTTGTGCCGCCCCTGCTCCAGCACCGGATCGCCGCCAAACGCCGCCAGTCCTCCATAGGTCGCGCAGTCGGAGTGACTCATCAACACCGCGCGCCGAGTCTGGTGTAGGCGTATGGACATCCGGAACTGCTCCAGGATGAACTCCTGCTCGAAGGGATTGCGCGGCGAAGCGAGCGTCCGCGCGCCGCCCGCGACCACGATCATGTCGGGCCGCAGAATCCCCTCGCGCTCCAGGAATTTGCTGACGACGCCGCGAAGACGCGCATCGAAGCAGCACAACACTGCCGCATCGGCCACGTACTGCTCCGTGGGCGAGTTGAAGTCGAGCACCTTGCGCATAGTGGTTCAGATTATAGAGAGGAACCCCCGGTTATCGCCGCCGCCATGAAGACCGGCCGTGCGGGTGCGCGCACCGCGCTTACTTTACTGATGATAATGCTACACCCGCGGCGCCACCAAGCCCGCCACGGCGCGCTCGCGGTTGAAGGATTTCCCGCTTGACAAACGGTGTGCTGTAACCGTATGGTTACGTCATTATGCGGAACCGTTCGGTTACGTATTCAACGGGCCGCCGCCGCGCTGCGCCCGGGCAGAGGGCGCTGGCCGCGGCCCCTGCCGCCGTCTTCGCCGCGCTCGCCGACCCAACCCGCTGCGCGGTGCTCGACCTGCTCCGCGCCGGCGCGCAACCGGCGGGGCAGATCGCGCGCCGCTTTCCCGTGTCTCGCCCGGCCGTCTCCAAGCACCTGCGCCAGCTCCGCCGGGCGCACCTGGTCGAGGAGCATCGTGCCGGACGCCAGCGCCTCTATCGTCTCAACCCCGAGCCGCTCAAGCTGGTCGATCACTGGCTGGAGTCGTACCGCACGTTCTGGAGCGCCAACCTGGCCAGCCTGAAGGCCTACGTGGAAGCCAACCCGGAATCGCACCCGGCGCGCCGCAAACGCCGCCGCGGAGATCTCTGATCCACAAAACGAAACCTCAACTCGAAAGGAAGAAGGGAAGAACGCCCATGAAACCGACCACCGCACTCGCCATCCTGGTCCTGGGAAGCGCCGCGTTCTGCGCGGCCGCCGACGCAAAATCCGCCGTCACCATCACGCCCGCGCAGGCCGCCTTCGAGCAGATGAAATCGCTCGCCGGCGAATGGCAGGGCAGGAACAGCAAGGGCCAACCGTCGCGCGTCACCTACCGCGTCGGCTGACTTGGCTTGCCTTTACAGACGAAGAGCTCCTTTCTGGCCTCGGCTGCCTCCGCGGCTTGCCATTCACCCTGCATCCAACGGTTTATACTGGGCACACGCATGTCCACCGCGCCCTCAAAAACGTTCTACATTGAGACGTTCGGCTGCCAGATGAACGCCCACGACTCGGAGAAGGTCGTGGGTACGCTCATCGAGCAGGGCTACCGACAGGTCGCGACCGTGGAAGAGGCCGGCCTGGTCTTCTACAACACCTGCTCCATCCGCGATAAGGCCGAGCAGAAGGTCTTCCACCGCCTGAACGACCACAAGCGCCTCCAGGCCGAGGGCAAGAAGTTCGCCGTGCTGGGCTGCGTCGCCCAGCAGGAAGGCGACAGGATTTTCGAGCGCGCGCCGCACGTCTCGCTGGTGTGCGGCTCGGCGTCGTACCGCAAGCTGCCCGAGATGCTCGTGCAGATCGAGGCAGGGAACTCGCGCGTCACCGGGCTGGACGACCGGCAGACCGACCAGACCTTCGAAACCGAGTTCACCGCGCGCACCAATCCGCACCGCGGCTACATCACCATCATCGAAGGCTGCGACAAGTTCTGCGCCTACTGCGTGGTTCCCTACACACGCGGCAAGGAGCGCAGCCGCACATCGGACTCGGTGCTCGCCGAAGCGCGCCGCATGGCCGGCCAGGGCTACACCGAGGTGCAACTCCTCGGCCAGAACGTGAATTCGTATCTCGATCCCAGCGGGCGCAAGTCGTTCGCCGAACTGCTGGCGGCGGTCGGGGAAGTCCCGGGCATCCGCCGCGTGCGTTTCACCACGTCGCATCCGCGCGACTTCACCCGCGACATCGTCGAAGCCATCGACGCCGTGCCTGCCGTCTGCAACCACGTCCACTTGCCGGTGCAGAGCGGATCGAACAAGGTGCTGCGCGCCATGCTGCGCCTCTACACCCGCGAGGAGTACCTGGAGCGCATCGCGTGGATCAAGGCCGCGCGCCGCGAGATCTCGCTGACCACCGACATCATCGTCGGCTTCCCCGGTGAAACCGCCGCCGACTTCGAAGAGACGATCGCGTTGCTGAGCGAGGTCGGCTACGACGGCATCTTCAGCTTCAAGTACTCGCCGCGCCCCAACACGCCCGCGCTCCAGATGCCCGACAGCGTCTCCGACGAGGTCAAGTCCGAGCGCTTGAACATTCTTCAGGCGCGGCAAAAAGACATCCAGCGGGAGCGCAATCTTCGCCACATGGGCGCGATCTATGAGGTGATGGTGGAGGGACACAATCCGGCCCGCGGCCAGTGGCTCGGACGCACGTCGCAGCACATGATGCTAAACTTCACCGCTCCCCCCGGCTCCGAGCCCGCGGTTGGCGATTACGTGGAGGCCAGGGTCACGGCAACCTTCCCCAACAGCCTCGCTGGAGAATTGGTGAGGCCGTAGCCTGGAAGGGGCGCGGCTTCCGCCGTGCCGATGCGAGCAGAGTTCTTGGGGACGCGGCGGGGGAGCGTAGCGACTGGGCGGCGGATCACTGCCGGGGCTTCCGCCCCGGGCAACGATGGAAGCGCGGGGCCTTGGCCCCGCGAACAGGAGCGTGCAGCAAAGGGGCTTTAGCCCCGGGGGCCAGGGAGTTCACGATGGAAGTCGAAATGAAAATTCGCGGCTTGATGATGGATCCGGTCACCAACATGCCCATCGTGATTCTCAAGGACACCAGCGGCGACGCCGTCCTGCCCATCTGGGTTGGCATCTACGAGGCGAATGCCATCGCCCTGGAAATCGAGAAGGTCGCCACGCCGCGCCCCATGACGCACGACCTCATCAAGAACGTGCTTACGGGCCTGGAGACGCGCGTCCACAAGATCGTGGTCAGCGAGTTGCGCGACGACACCTTCTTCGCCGTCATCTGGCTGGAGCGCGACGGCCGCATCATCAGCATCGACTCGCGCCCGTCGGACGCGCTCGCCCTCGCCCTGCGCGTCGATTGCCCCATCTTCGTCGCCGACGAAGTCCTCAAAACGAGCAAGAAGGCCGCCGAAGGCTCCGACCGCGTCTCCAGCGAAGAGCTCCGCAAGTGGCTCGAGAACCTGAACGACGAGGACCTGGGGCGATACAAGATGTAGTCGGCCGGGTCATCCGGTCGTTGAATATCGGACCAGTGTACCGACAGCAACGGCTGGATCGGGTTCAATGGCCCGATGCCCCGATGTTCAATCAGCCGGTATGCCTGATCCCTCCACCCAGCTCCAGCACCTCTACGCCGCCGGCTTCGACCTCCAGACCTTCGAGCGCTTTCCGCGGGCCGTAGGGGTGACAAGAGGGAATTGCATTGCCCTCGTCGAAGCCACACCCGAGGGCTTGCGGCTGATCGGTACGCCCGGCTGGCGCATGGGCGGCGCCGCCGGCGGCACGCTGGGCGTTCTGGTGGAGCGGGACGGCCGCCAGGTCTTCCAGGCCAAGCAGGAAACGGTCGAGGCCACTGCTGAGCGGCTGGCTGAACTCGCCGGGTTTCGCGCCGACCTGGAAAAAGCCCTATTGCCGTCGCCTTGAGGAGGCGCGCGACCGCGAAAACAGCCGCGTTTCGGTTCATTAACATAATATCCGTTATCGGACATGCGCCGCCCAGGGACCCTGCCCGTTATGTCCTCACGCGCAAGGGTAAGATCTCACCGCAGGTGCGGGTCCGCAGGCAGCCCTAGCGTTCCGCCTCAGCAGGGTTCTCAACCGCCACCTCGACCACCATCACGTTCCTCTGGAAGTCGAACCAGCTGTGGACCTTCAATGGCGGTGTAGACCCGCAGTCGTGCCTGGCGGCACGGACCTGATCGCGCATGGCCTCGGCGGTCGGGGTCTGGACTTCGTAATCGAGCTTCTTCCAACGTCCCATCACGGCCTCCTGGGATGCGCCTGGCTGCGCCTGCCGTGCTGGATCGCAACCTGCCTGCCAACACTAACTCGCTTATTTTCTGAGGGTATGCGCAGGGGATGAAAGCAATCTTTACGCAAGCTCAGGAGTTTTTTCGCGCTTTCCCGCATATTGGGAGAGACCCAGGCCCGCGTAACCGAACTACCCCGCTCACCGCTCCAGCAGCACAACCTTGGGGTGAAACAGCGTCCCGGCCACGCGGCTGGCGATGGCGATGATCTCGGCCTGCCCGCGGAAGACCTTGACCAGCGGCGCCTTCGACAGCTCCGGCAGATTGACGCTTTGTCCCGTGCTAATGCGCGCCACGTGCTCCTCGTTCGCCGTCACCGACGGCATGGCCGGCAGCACGCGCCGCGGGTGAACGAACAGGGAATCCAGTTCCCGGCCGCTGTCGTCGACGCGATTGCCGCGCGTGTCCTCGTCGTCGCGAGCATTGCCGGCGATGCGCTGCGCCGCCTCCGCCACCTGGGCCACCTGTTCAAGCGTGCGCGCGTCCGCCAGCGTAAACTCGGCCACCCGCGTGCGCCGCAGCGACGCCAGATGTCCGCCGCATCCCAGCTCCTGTCCCAGTTCGTGCGCGATCGATCGCAGGTACGTTCCGGACGAAACCGCCGCGCGGAAACGCACGCGGTCGCCCTCCACGCCGAGCACCGCCAGCTCGCTCACCTGCACCTGCACCGGCTTCAGCTCCACGTCCTTCTTCTTGCGCGCCAGCTTGTAGGCCGGCACGCCGGCAATCTTCTTGGCCGAAAACGGCGGCGGCATCTGCTCGATTGTGCCGCGAAACTTCCCTGCCGCCGTTTCCACCTCGTCGCGCGACACGCTCACCGCCCGCGTTTCGCCCACCGCATCGCCGGCCGCGTCATAGGTATCGGTGGCAAATCCCAGCCGGATCTCGCCCTCGTACGCCTTCTCGGCGGCGGTGTAGAACTGCGCCAGGCGCGTCATCCGCCCGACGACCAGCGGCAGAACGCCGGTCGCCATCGGATCCAGCGTCCCCAGGTGGCCCACGCTGCGCTCGCCGAGCAGCTTGCGCACGCGGCTCACCACGTCGTGCGACGTCATCCCCGCCGGCTTATCGATGACCAGGAAGCCATTCATCATTTACGATTTGACTGCGCCATTGACGATTCTAGCCGCAGGCCACCTGCTTCCTCTCTGCGGTCTTCAAATCGTAAATCGCAAATCGTAAATCCCAAGTCCCTCATGATTCCCATCCGCGACGACGCGCCGCGCACCGAGACGCCCTGGGTAAACTTCTTCCTCATCGGGATCAACACCCTCGTCTTCCTCTTCGAAGTCGCGCTCGATCCGCACGCGCGCTCCGTGCTCATGTTTCAATTCGGCGTCGTGCCCGCCAACGTCACCGGGCTGCTGGCCGGCGCGCGCCACGCCAGCGCCGAGGCCGCCCTGGTGCCCATCTTCACCTCCATGTTCCTGCACGCGAGCTGGCTGCACCTGATCGCCAACATGTGGGCGCTCTACATTTTCGGTGACAACGTGGAAGACCACCTGGGACACACGCGTTACCTGCTCTTCTATCTCGCCGCCGGCGTTCTGGCGTCCATCGTGCACACGCTCTTCAACCTGAGCTCCGCCATTCCCAGCGTCGGCGCCTCGGGCGCCATCGCCGGCGTGATGGGCGCCTACTTTCTGCTCTACCCTTCCGCGCGCGTCCTTACGCTGGTTCCCTTCTTCTTCATCTATTTCGTCTGGCTCCCGGCCTGGCTCGTCCTCGGGTACTGGTTTTTGGTCCAGTTCCTCTCGGGCGCCTCAACGGCCGTCGCCTACACGCAGGAGAGCGGAGGCGGCGTCGCCTTCTGGGCACATGTCGGCGGCTTCGTTGCCGGCGCGCTCATGATTAAGCTGTTTCCAGCCCGGCCGAAGCGGTATCGGTATTACGGCTGGCAGTAGTTCTCAGGCAATGCAAATGAAAAAATGCGAAGCGGATACTCTGCCGGGGTCTTCATTTTGCATTTTGCATTGTTTGAATTGCCCGCAGCCGCGCCCGCGTCTTCGCCACAAAAGCGCTGTCCGTCAGCGACTCCAAATTGATCTCCACGTTCGCCGCCGCGCCCTCGATCGCCGCGCGCGCCAGCGACGACGCCACCGTCAGGTCGCTGGCCATCTTCGGATTCGTGATCTGCCGCAGCTTTTCGACGAGCAGCAGCACTTCCCTGCCGCGCTCAGCCACGCCCAACGGCGTCTCAGACGCGCGGCGCGTTGCCGCCTGGATCGCCGCTTCGCCCGCCGCCGGTTCTTTGGTCTTCGCTTCCTTGAGGGCAGCCATCACCGCGCCGTAGGACGCGGCGTCGGCGTCCACTGCGGCCTTGAACTCTTCGCGTAGCTGCGCCAGGCGCGCGATCGCATCGCTCAATTCGCGCTCGAACTGCACATAATTCTTCTTGCCGCGCGACATGGCGGCGACCATGTGCGCCAGCGCGGCGGCCATCGCACCCGCGGCCGCTGCTGCGCTGCCGCCGCCGGGAGTTGCCGTGGGTGCCGCCAACTGCTCCACGAACGGCTCAAGGCCGGCGCGCAGTCCACCCACGGCCATCTTGCCGCCCATCACCGCCGCCAGGCGGTTCTCCAGGATCAGCGAGCTGTCGAAGTTCTCCACCTGCAGGAACCACTCCGCTGCGTCTTCCAGCGCCCGCTTGGGGATGAGCCCCACGATCTCGCTCGACAGCGGCTGCACGCCGTAGCGCTGCGCCTCGCGCCGCACGTATTCGAAGACGCGCGCGATCGGCGTCTGCTCGAAGTCGGTCAGGTTCATCGAAACCTGGGCCAGCCCGCGCACGCTGAATCCCGCCGCTTTCACGTAGCGCAGTCCGCCGGAAGAAAACCGCGTCGCCCGGGCGACCTTCTTGGCGATCTCCACGTCCCCCGTGTTCAGAAACACGTTGTATGCGATCAGAAATTTCCGCGCCCCGACCACCGTCGCGCCTGCCGTCGGATGCAGCTTTGCCTCGCCGAAATCCGGACGGCGCGCCGGGTTTTTCGGCACCTCGTCGCGCAGGCCCTCGAACTGCCCGCGGCGGATGTTCTCCAGGTTCTGCCGCTCGGGCGTCGTCGCAGCCGCCTCGTACAGGTACACCGGCACGCCGCAGCGCTTCCAGATCTGCTCGCCCACGTGCCGCGCGATCGCCACGCAATCTTCCAGGGTCAGGCCCTCGATGGGAATGAACGGCACCACGTCGGCGGCGCCCATCCGCGGATGCGCGCCGGTGTGCTTGGTCAAGTCAATCAGCTCCGCCGCCTTGCACACGCCGCGGATCGCCGCCTCGGCCACCGCGTCACGCTCGCCCACCAGCGTGATCACCGAGCGGTTGTGATCGGCGTCCATTTCGCGGTCGAGCAGATACACGCCGTCCATCTTCATCGCCGCGATGATGGCGTCAACTTTGGCCGCATCGCGGCCTTCGGAAAAATTGGGAACGCACTCAACGAGGGTGGACATGGGAATGAACCGGCAAGAATAGCAGTTCTGGAGGCCGAACCTTCACGCTCGGCGGGCGAGCACCGGCACAAAAGGCATCTCGGCTTGAAGCGAAACTCGAAACGCGAAACCCAACCCCTAAAAACCTATTTCTTCTTCCCCGATCTGCCGTTCCAGAAGATCAGCCCCACGCGTCCCTGGATAAAGTTCAGGCCCGGGTTCGGCAGTTGCAGGCTGGCGTTGGAGATGTGTACGTAGCGGATCGCCAGGTCGAGCTTCTTCGCCTCGCCCAGCGGGACTTGAAACCCGACCGATCCCTGTGGACTGAAGTTCACCGTGTTGATCCCGGGTGGAACGTTTTTCGGCGTGAACAGCGCGCCGCCCGCGATCTCCACGTAAGGCGTGTACTTGCCGATGAAGTTCCACTTCAGCACCGCGCCGTTGAAGCCGCCGCCGTAGGTGTTGTTGTTCACGCCGGGCTGCCACAGGTACTGCACCGGCACGACGTCGAACGCGTATTCGAAGTTGCCGCGCAGGGGGCCGCGCCCGTGCGGGCCGAACACGATCCAGCCCAGGCGCACGCCCGTGCTGATCATCGAGGTGTCGGCGGAAAATCCGCCGCTGATGCCGTGTCCGCCAGACGTCCACACGCCGAACTCGCGGGCGCCGCGCCCGAACTCGCCGATGTTCTGCGCCCACGCACACGGGCCGAACAGCAACATAAAAAGGAAAGCTTTTTTCATGTATGAAGGAATTTATCAGGCTCGCGCCGCGCGATGTGAGCGAAATCCGCAGGCGTTCCGCCAGTATCACTCTTTGCGGGGTCGTCCTGAGCCCGCGTTGGTTGCGGGACCAGGACCCTGTGCACTGTACTCCCAGCGACAAAAAAACGCGGGCGCCTTTCCGCCCGCGTTGCGTCCTGGCTGGGCCGGCAGCCGAGGACCGATGGCGCTTCTAGCTCGCCACTTCCTCCAGCTGCTTCGCGTCCACGTCGAAGTTGGAGTAGACGTGCTGCACGTCGTCGTGGTCTTCCAGCGCCTCGATCAGCCGAATCATGTTCCCGGCCTGCTGCCCCTCGAGCTTGATGTAGTTCTGCGGCACCATCGTCACTTCGGCGGCCACGGTCGGGATGTTCTGGCCCTTTACCGCCGCGAGTACGCCCTCGAAGCTGCCCGGATCGGTCAGGATTTCCCAACTCTCGCCGTCATCGCGCAGGTCTTCCCCGCCCGACTCCAGCACAATGTTCATCAGCGCGTCTTCCGGTGCCGCCGACTTGGGCACCACGATCGAGCCCTTCTTGTGGAACATCCACGCCACCGCGCCCGCCTCGGCCATGTTGCCGGCGTTTTTGGTGAACACGTGCCGGATCTCGCTCACCGTCCGGTTGCGATTGTCGCTGGAAATCTCCACCAGCACGGCCACGCCGCCCGGGCCATAGCCCTCGAGCGAAAACTCTTCGTAGGTGGCGCCGGGCAGCTCGCCCGTTCCGCGCTGGATGGCGCGCTTGATGTTGTCGGCCGGCATGTTCTCGGCCTTGGCCGCCGCCACGGCCGTGCGCAGGCGCGGGTTCTTGTCCGGGTCGCCCCCGCTCTTGGCCGCCATGGTGATTTCCTTGATCAGGCGAGTAAAAATCTTGCCGCGCTTGGCATCCAGCGCGCCCTTTTTATGCTTGATGGTGGCCCATTTTGAGTGGCCAGACATGACGAAACCCCTTTTTTCGCGCGGACCTACGGCGCGCCAGCGGAAGGATGTTGAAGACGGAATTATAGCATTTACGATTTAGGATTTACGATTCGAAAGAGACTGCCGAAGGGAAAGCCCTTCCAACGATGGTGTTCAATTCCGCAGTTCGGCCGTTCTCATAATTCGGTAGTGGATGACCTGATTTCCGGTCACGAGTCTGACTGCTATGCGCAACCTCTCCCTCCAGGAACTCGACGCCGCCGCCCGCCTGGTCCATGGCGTCGTCCCGCCCACACCGCAGTATCGCTGGCCGCTGCTGGCCGAGCGATTGGGACACGAAGTGTGGGTGAAGCACGAAAATCACACGCCGCTGGGCGCCTTCAAGGTTCGCGGCGGCATTACTTACTTCGACGAGCTGCGTCGCAATCACCCCGAAGTCCGCGGCGTGATCGTGGCCACCCGCGGCAATCATGGACAGTCCATCGCTTTCGCCGCGCGCCGCAACCGCATGAACGTCGTCATCGTCGTGCCGCACGGCAACAGCGTGGAGAAAAACGCCTCCATGCGAGCGCTCGGCGCCGAACTGATCGAGCACGGACACGACTTCCAGGCTGCACTGGAGCACTCGCACGCGCTTGCCGCCGAGCGCCAACTGCACGTCGTTCCGCCATGGCATCCGGCCCTGGTCCGCGGCGTCGCCAGCTACGGACTGGAGTTGTTCCGCGCCGCTCCCGGACTCGACGTGGTCTACGTTCCCATCGGCCTGGGTTCAGGCATCTGCGGAATGATGGCCGCGCGCGACGCGCTGGGCGAGAAAGCGAAGATTGTCGGCGTTGTCGCCAGCGCCGCGCCCGCCGTCGCGCTTTCCTTCGCGCAAAAGAAGCTCATCGAGCGCGACTGCACTACCCGCATCGCCGACGGCATGGCCTGCCGCACCCCCGACCCCGACGCCCTTGAGTGGATGCACCGCGGCGTGGAACGCATCGTCGAAGTCACCGACGACGAAATCGAGGCCGCCATGCGCGCCCTCTTCAGCGACACGCACAACGTCGCCGAAGGCGCCGGCGCCGCCTCGGTCGCCGCCGCCATGCAGGAGCGCGACCGCAACCAGGGCAAGCGCGTCGCCGTTGTCCTCACCGGCGGCAACGTGGACCGCGACGTTTTCGTCCGCGTCCTCGGCGCAGGACAATCCCTCACCGCGGAAAATATGCTCACCGCCGATTCACGCGGATGAACCGGGATTCCAGTCGATAGTGGATAGTGAAAAGTGAATGGCAACACCGCGATTTCCGGGAGTGACTCAGCCCTTGCTGTCCACTACCCACTATTCACGATCCACTTCCGTTCGGTTCAAGTCCTTTCCCTCGCCTTCGCCCGGAACGCATACACCACGGCCAGCAGCGGCGGCGCCAGCAGCACGCCCCAGAACGGAAACAGGAACCCCAGCACAATCGGCGCCAGGATTGACGCCCATATCGGCACCCGTGCCGTCCGCTTCATCAGGTACGGCTGCAACACCAGCCCATCCACGACCACGATCACGGCAAACACCATCAGCAGGTAGATGAACCGCATCCATCCCGCATCCGATGCGTCGGGCGCTGCAACCTCGGTCACCAGCAGGGTGAACGCCGGTCCGATGATCGCCAGCGTCGGTCCGATGTTGGGGACAAACTGGAACAGCCCGCCCAGCACGGCCCACAGCGGCGCCAGCGGCACGCCGATCATCAGCAGCCCCACCAGCCACATCGCCGCGACGGCGAGAGCGTCCTGGCAGGTCGCGACGAACCAGTTCTTCAGCGCGCCGCCCGCCGTCCGCACGTGCGACGAAAAACGCTGCTCGGTCCACGGTTGCGCTGCGGCGCCATTCGGCGCCGGCGCGGCCGGAACGTTGGGCATCTGCGGCCCAACGGGCCGCGGCAGATTGGAGGCGGGTTCAGGCACAGGCGCGAAACCGTTTGTCCGTTATGACGAATGAATACAACATTAGATGCGCGCCGCACCGAACTGCACCGTGACTTTCACGTTGTGCTTGCCGCCGGCCTGCACCTCCACCGGGGTTCGCAGCAACCTCGGGCTCCGAATGCGCCAACATGGTCAAAGACTTTGGCGCTATACTGAAAACACATTCCTGATGCGGAGCCGGCGATGAAATTTGGCGTGCTCGTCTTCCCCGGATCGAATTGCGATCACGACGCTTACCACGTCGTGGGCCAGGTCGCGAAGCAGCCCGTCAGCTTTCTCTGGCACGAGTCGCACGACCTGGAGAATTCCGACGTCATCATCGTCCCGGGCGGCTTCGCCTACGGAGACTACCTCCGCACCGGCGCCATCGCCAAGCTCTCGCCCGTCATGGAAGCGGTAAAGCAGTTCGCCGACTCCGGCGGCCTCGTGCTCGGCATCTGCAACGGCTTTCAAATTCTGTGCGAATCGGGCCTGCTGCCCGGCGCGCTCATGCGCAACGCCGGCCTGAAGTACGTCTGCAAGTTCGTGAACGTGCGCGTGGAATCCGCCGAGACGCCCTTCACCGCCGCCTGCCGCGAGGGTGAAGTGCTGCGCATCCCCATCGGACACATGGAAGGCAATTACTTCTGCGACGAGGAAACGCACACGCGGCTCACCCGCGAACGCCGCATCATCTTCCGTTATTCGACGCCCGAGGGTCAGATCAACGCAGCCGCCAATCCCAACGGCTCGCTCGACAACATCGCCGGCATCTGCTCGGAAGGACGTAACGTCGTCGGCATGATGCCCCACCCCGAGCGCGCCAGCGAACCGCAGCTCGGGTCGACGGCAGGTTTCAAGATCTTCGAGTCCGTTGTCGGCTCACTGGCCAAAGCCTGAAAACCCAGGTTCCCGTTTCCCGTTGTGCGTCCCGATCGCTGCCGGCGAGCACTCTTGCATGGCAGTTGCGGGGTCCTCGGCCACCGGCAATCACCACGCCCGGTGTGACGCAGAGCGCCCTCGCGTGCGGTATACCACGAGCTTCAGCCGGAACATTCAGTGTTGTCATCCTGAGCGGAGCGCGAAGCGCGCAGTCGAAGGATCCCTACCCGCACCACCGCTCATCGGGCAGCAGGTGGCGCGGACGCCCTCGTCCGCGCCTGCCCCGAACAGACACATCGCGCGAGCAAACATTCCACCAACCACCGCCCGTGTGCACGCGCGCGACCTCGCCCGCGCCGACAGCCGAAGCGCTAGCCGACCGCTCCAGCAGTGCTATCATCCCCGCCCAACACGCCGAACATTTCCGGGTCTGAAGCTTGCGCTAGTTCTCGTCTACATCACCGGCCTAAGGCCGGTGCTCCTACCGAAAACCTACCAGCCCTGTCCTAGTCGTAATACTCCAGCCCCAAGTGCGTGATCAGCTCTTCCCCGCGCAGGTGCCGCAGCGTGTTCTTCAGCTTCATCAACTGAATGAACAAATCATGTTCGGGATACAGCCCCGGCGCGGTCATCGGTGACTTGAAGTAGAAGCTCAGCCACTCCTGGATTCCCATGCGCCGCAGACCGCAGCGCTGCGCCAGGTCGAGGAACAGCACCAGGTCGAGCACGATGGGCGCCGCCAGGATCGAGTCGCGGCACAGGAAGTCCACCTTGATCTGCATCGGGTACCCGAGCCACCCGAAAATGTCGATGTTGTCCCAACCCTCTTTGTTATCACCGCGTGGCGGGTAATAGTTAATGCGGACCTTGTGAAACATGTTGCCGTACAGCTCGGGATAAACCTGCGGCTGCAGAATGTGCTCCAGCGCGCCCAGCTTTGACTCTTCCTTCGTCTTGAAGCTTCCCGGATCGTCCAGCACTTCGCCGTCGCGATTCCCCAGAATGTTGGTCGAGTACCAGCCCGAGAGCCCCAGCATGCGCGCCTTGAACGCCGGCGCCAGCACCGTCTTGATCAGCGTCTGCCCGGTCTTGAAGTCCTTGCCGCAGATCGGAATATCGTTCTTGCGCGCCAGGTCAATCAGCGCCGGGATGTCGGTGGTCAGGTTGGGCGCGCCGTTGGCGAACGGCACGTTCTCCTTCAGCGCCGCATAGGCGTAGATCATCGAGGGCGAAATGTCCTGGTGGCTCTTGTCCAGGCCCTGCTCGAAGTTCCGGATCGAGGAGTGCACCTCGCCCGGCTGCAGAAAAACCTCGGTCGAGCCGCACCAGATCATCACCAGCCGCGCCGCGCCCGAATTCTTGCGAAACTCGCGGATGTCCTGGCGCACCTGCTCAGCCAGGTCGCGCTTGGTGCGCCCGCGCTTCACGTTCGGCCCGTCGAGCTTCTTCACGTAGTCCTGGCTGAAAACGGCGGTGCGCGGCTTGATGGACGACAGCAGCGGTTTCACCTTCTCCAGCATCGAGCGCTCCAGCACGCCCGCATTCAGCGCCGACTGGTACATATCGTCGCGATAGATGTCCCACCCGGTGAACACCATATCTTCCAGCCGCGCCAGGGGGACGAAGTCCTTGATCTTCGGAGAGCGGCCCTCGGTGCGCTTGCCGAGGCGAATGGTTCCCATCTGGGTCAGCGATCCGATGGGCGCCGCAAATCCCCGGCGTATCGCCTCCACGCCGGCGACGAACGTGGTCGCTACTGCCCCCATGCCGGGCATCATCACGCCCAGCCGGCCCGCCGCGGGCGCTATGCTCTCGGCCGCGCGCCCCGGCGCCGCCTTCAACACCGCGGCCGCCCGGCGACGCACCGCCTTGCGTGGCCGCGACTTCCTCTTGACCTTCGCCATTCCCGGCACTTCCCTTCTTGCTCACCGAGCGAATTGCAAACCGGCTATCTTCTCAGAAAAAACATGGGTGTTCAAACGCCTCGCACGACCACAGATGTGGGTGCCCCACCCTTTTCCCGGGTCGCCCTTTGCCCCGGAAAGGGTGGGCCACGATGCCGTCCACGCCATGCAGCCCTGCACGAGCCGCTAGAATGTCCCTATGAAGCGTCGTTTCACCCTGATCGCCATCCTCGTCATCGGCGCCATTGCGACGGCCCAAACCGCCAGGACCCAGCGCCGCACGCCCGCGGCCAGGCGGTCCGCACCGCCGCCCACGCAGGTTCGCGAAACTCCCGAGCAGGACAAACTCGCCATCAAGTACCTGCACGACGCCGACATCAAGGCCTCGCTCGCCTACGACGTGGACGCCCTCTCCGCCCTCTGGACCGATGACATCGTTGCCATCCCGCCCAACCATGCGCCGATCACCGGCCGTGTTGCCAACCTGGAGTTCCTCCGCGCCGGCGAGAAAGAGATGGACCGGATGGAAGTCCTCGGTTACAGCGAGGACTGGCAGGAAGTCAACGTGCTCGGCGATACCGCCGTCGAGTGGGGCACCATCTCCGGTCGCCTTCGCCCCATCGAAGCCGGCGCTAAGGAGATCGAGTACAAGTACAACGTGATGCGCGTCCTCAAGAAGCAGCCGGACGGCGCCTGGCTCGTCGCGCGCAGCATCTGGAACGATGCGAATCTACCCGCGACGCCGCCCACCCCGCCTGCCGCGCCCGCTCCCGAAAAGATGCCACGGTAAGGGAGAAGTCCGTCAGTCTGCCAGTCGATCAGCGCCAACCATTCATCGCTGACAGGCTGACGGCCTGAAAGACTGACGGACCCGCCTACGCCTCCACGGCCCGTATCCGGTGCTTCCACCGCGTCCACACGAACCACACGACGCCGAAAATGATCAGCGCCGCGATTACCGCGTCAAAGCGATGGAACCACATCTTCAGCCGCGGATCCGAGTCCCAGCGCTCGCCCAGCTTCAGCCCCACCCACGCCAGCCCGAGACACCAGGGCCACGACCCCAGAAACGTGTACACATGGAACCTCCCCTGCGGCATGCGCGCAATCCCCGCCGGCAGCGCGATGAACGTGCGGATCACCGGCAGCAGCCGCGAAAAAAACACGGTCGCCGATCCCCAGCGCTGAAAAAAGCGGTCGGCCATATCGAGCTCGGTCTTGCTCAGCCAGATGTACCGCCCATACTTTTCCACCAGCGGACGCCCGCCGTGATACCCCACCCAATACGCCACCCACGAGCCCAGGTTGCACCCCAGGGCGCCCGCCGTCGCCACCCACCACAGGTTGAAGCGCCCCGTGTACACCAGGTATCCGGAGAACGGCATGATGATCTCGCTGGGCAGCGGTATGCACGCCGACTCAATCGCCATCAGCAGGACAACGCCGAAGTATCCAATCGAGGAAATGACGGCGATGATGTAAACGGCGAGGAAAGCGATGATTTTCCCGATCACGCAGCCAGTGTAACTGAGAGTCTCGACAGGCTGACCAAGCCCGCGCCCCGAAAAACACCCCTCGGGCGCGATATCGGTGGAAGCGCGGGGCTTTAGCCGCGCGAACCAGAAAAGAAAAACCGGGGCTTCAGCCCCCGGTCCTCAAGTCGGCACTCGCCGCCCGGTCCTAGAAGTCCTGCGAATCCTGCGTGAACGTATACCCCGGCAGTGTAGCGCCGTCCGTGGTCTTGCTCACCTTGACGCGCACAGTGTCGGTTGTGGCCGCATTCGCCGTGGCCACGCGCAACACCGCGTACTGGTTGAAGACCTCGTTGTAGAGCTTGGTCACCAGGAAATTCTGACCGCTCGAATCCTGCCGCCAAACCTGGCCGAGTTGGATGGATTTCACCGACATCGCTAGGAAGGTTAACGGCCTTGCCCGTTTGCGTCAACGCCTGTTGCGTCCACGGCTGCCGCCGCCCGTTCCCGCCGCTTCTGCCTCCGCGCGATGGCGCGGTGCACCACCGCCAGCGTCAGCCCAACCGCCGCCGTCACCAGCGCGAAAGGAAACAGCGTGACGAACGCCAGCACCAGGCCGATCGGGTTCGCCGTCGGGTCGCGATGCAGCAGGAACCACCACTGGAACGGGATCACAACGACGACCAGCAGCAGCGCGATCATCCCCACCGAGAGCAGCAGGTACGCCACCCACTTCAGCAGCCGCATCACCTCGCCGCCTCGGACGGCGGCAGCTTGCCCTCGAGCAGCCCAGCCAGCGCGTCCGCCTTCACCCGCACGCCCACGTAGAAGTGCCCGAACAGCGCGTACTCGGCGCTCACCTGGTCGAAGCGCATTTCGTAGATCAGCTTTTTGAAGTCCACCGGCTCGTCGGCGAACAGGTCCACGCCCCACTCCCAGTCGTCGAAGCCGATCGAGCCTGAGATGATCTGCTGCACCTTGCCAGCCCACCGGCGTCCGACTCTGCCGTGCTCCTCCATCTGGCGCTGGCGCTCGTGGATGTCGAGCGTGTACCAGTTCTTCTGCTCGCCGCGCCGCCGGTCCATCGGATAGAAGCAGATGTAGCGCGCGCCGGGAATCTTGGGAAACAGCCGCGGCGCCATTGCTTCCCGCTGCCGCGCCAGCGTTTCCTCCACCGCCGCGTTCCACTCCGGCGAATGCGGCGCCACGCCCTTCTGCGCCAGCTCGGTGAAGAGCTTCACCGATGAGTCGTAGAGCCCCAACTCGATCACCGACAGGTACGACGACACCGGCTCGAGGAACTCGTTCAGTCCAACCGCCGCCAGCCGCAGCTCGAGCTGCTTGAGTTCGGCGAACGTTGGCCGAAAGTGCACCAGCAGCAGGTCGCCCTTGTGTCCCAGCAGGCTGTAAAGCGCCGTTGTGCCCTCGGCCTCCATCGGCGCCAGCGCCGCGGTCACCGCATTGAGAATGCGGGGCCGGTACTTGGCATTGAGTTGCCGCCACGCACTCCAACGGAAGCGGAACATCTGGTGCAGGACGCCGGAGCCCTCAAGCGTGAGCGGGACCTGCGCGAGATCAGTCTTGGCGGCGGACCTGGCCGGCAGCGGCGAATTCACGTTCACAGTTTACAGTTAACAGTTCGCAGTTTCACGAGGTGCACGCATGCCGTCGTCTCCTTCGTGCTACCTTGGTGTCCTTTGTGGTTGGCTTTTGATTTTCCAGGAGGGCAAGCACCCATGCCGCGCGGAACCGGCCCGCGACAACCCCGCTGGGCCAAGCAGGGATACAGGATCACCCGCCCGCCCGCGCGCGCGAAAGTGCAGCCAAGGCCCGCACCCAGGCCCGCTGCACGCGCCGCCAAAGGCCCCGCCAAGTCCACAAACGCCAGGTACAACCCCACCGGCCGTGCCCGCGTGGCCGAGATCATCCGCCGCCTCGACGCCACCTACCCCGGCGTCACCTGCGCGCTGCAACATCGCAACTCCTGGGAGCTGCTGGTCGCCACCATCCTTTCGGCGCAGTGCACCGACGAGCGCGTCAACAAGACCACGCCCGAGCTGTTCGCGAAATATCCGACCGTCCAGGACTTCGCCCGCCTCCAGCCCGAGCAGCTCGAGCCCGATATCCGCTCCACCGGCTTCTTCCGCAACAAATCGAAATCGCTGGTCGGCGCGGCGAAAAAACTCGTTGCCGAATTCAACGGCGAAGTCCCGCAAACCATGGAAGAGCTGCTCACTCTGCCCGGCGTCGCCCGCAAGACCGCCAACGTCCTGCTCGGCACCTGGTTCAGGAAGAACATCGGCGTGGTCGTCGACACGCATGTGACCCGCATCTCGCGCCGCCTCGAACTGACCAAGAACGACGACCCCGGCAAAATCGAGCAGGACCTGATGCGCGTCATCCCGCAGGAGCGCTGGACCGACTTCTCCCACCAGGTCATTCATCACGGGCGCAAATTCTGCATCGCGCGCAAACCCAAATGCGCCGAGTGCCCGCTGGAAGACCTCTGCCACGCCGCCGATAAGACCTGGAGCACGGTCGAGATCCACAAATCGGCCAGGCCTTGACCGGCCACGGCCTGTGTTGGACGCGGGCGGCCTCGCCCGCGTCCCGTGCCGACCGGCTAGAATGAACCTTCACGCATGCGAACCCTCACTCTCCTCCTGGTGACCCTCATGGCAACCGAAGTCCTCTCCCAGCCCAAGCCCGCGCCGCAACCCGCCGCCCCGCTGCAAGCCATCACCGACCCCAGGCAGCTCTCCGGTCACGGACGCCTCGGTGTGCACCGCATCGCGCTCGAGCAGCTCTACCGCACGCGCATCGTCGGCGGCTCGGCCTGGTCGCCCGACGCGAAGCAAATCGCCTTCATCACCAACATCAGCGGACGCGCCAATCTCTGGCTTGTCCCGTCCGCCGGCGGATGGCCTACGCAGCTCACCGCCAGCGACCAGCGCCAGGCCTCGCCCGCCTGGTCGCCGGACGGCAAATGGATCGCCTACATCTCCGACTTCGACGGCAACGAGCAGTGGGACATCTTCATCGTCTCGCCCTCGACCGGTGTGGTCGACAACCTCACCAACAGCTCCGCCGTTTCTGAAGAAGCGCCCGCCTGGTCGCCTGACGGCGCGAAGATCGCCTACCAGCGCAAGCCGAAGGACTCGCCCACCTACGAAATCTGGACGCTCGACCTGCTCTCGCGCCAGCCCGTCGCGGTCACGAACAACACGCCGAAGGACCTGGGCAACTTCGACCCTATCTGGTCGCCCGACGGCAAGCGCATCGCCTACACGCAGACGCACGCCGCCGGCAAAGACTCCAGCGTCTTCATCGCTGACCTCGCCGCCGGCACGCACACCAACCTCACGCCGCACGATGGCGAAAAAATCCACCAGGCCGTCGCCTTCTCGCCGGATGGAAAGCAGCTCCTCATCACCTCAAACGCACTCAACGGCCACGAAAACGTCGCCTTGCTCGACATCACCACAAAAAAACTTGCCTGGCTCACCCGCGACAAATGGGAGACGCAGGCCTCCGGCTTTTCCCCCGACGGCAAGCGCGTGCTCTGGACCTCGAACGTTGACGGCATGACCGACGCCGTCCTCCACGACCTCGCCACGCACGCGTCGCGCCGCGTGCCGCTTGACGCCGGCGTCAACACGCACGGCGGCTCCGAGTCGCCATTCTCCCGCGACGGCTCGCGCCTGCTGCTCTACCACAACGGTCCTGACGCGCCGAACGATCTCTGGACGTACGATCTGGCCGCCAACCGCACCACCCAGATCACCCACTCACTCTTCGGCGGTGTGCGCACGCAAGACATGGTCCGCCCGCAGCTGGTGCACTACCCGAGCAAAGACGGCAAGTTCACCATCTCCGCCTTCGCCTACGTCCCCTGGAACCTGAAGCGCAACAGCGAAACCGGCGCCATCGTCTACGTGCATGGCGGCCCGCAGTCGCAAACCGTGAACTCGTTCAACCGCATCGTTCAATACCTCGTGAACCAGGGATACGTCGTTATCGCGCCCAACTATCGCGGCTCAACCGGCTACGGAAAGGAATTTCAGGACGCCAACCGCTTCGACATGGGCGGCGGCGACCTTCAGGACGTTCTCGGCGCCGCCGACTGGATCGCGCAGACCGGCTTCGTCGATCCCAAAAAGCTCATCATCATGGGCGGCAGCTACGGCGGCTACATGACCATGATGGGCGTCACCAAGGCGCCGGAGAAGTGGGCCGCCGGCGTCGCCATCGTGCCCTTCGTCAACTGGTTCACCGAGGTCGAGCACGAAGACCCGCTCCTGCAGCAGTACGATCTGGCCACCATGGGCGACCCGGTGAAGAACAAAGCGCTGTGGGAAGACCGCTCGCCCATTAATTTCGTGGACCACATCAGGGCGCCCCTGCTGCTGCTCGCCGGCGGACACGACCCGCGCTGCCCCAAGGAAGAATCAGAGCAGGTGGAAAAAGCCATCAAGGCGCGCGGCGGCGAAGTCGAGCTGAAGATCTACGAAAACGAGGGACACGGCTTCGCCCGCGTCGAAAACCAGATCGACGCCTACACCCGCGTCGCCAACTTCCTCCGCAAGCACGTGACGCCCGCGGACTGCGGCTGCGAAGTGCAGTAAGTCAAAGCGCTGCTCGCTGCTGGCTCGTTGCTGCTCGCGGAGTTGGCTGTGGCGGGCAGCTAGCAGCCAGAAGCCAGGAGCCGCCTGATCGCCCTTACAAGCCCCGCCACCGTATACTCCCGCGCCTCCACATCCACGCGCAGCCCCAGCTCGCGCAGCGTCCCGCTTGTGACCGGCCCGATCGAAGCCAGCATCACGCCGCGCAGCGCCCGCCGGTCGCCCAGCATCTCGACAAAGTTCCGCGCCGTCGAAGAGCTGGTGAACGTGATCACATCCGGACGCCGCTTCGCATCCCCCAGCACCGCCCGCAGCCGCGCCACCGATCCCGCCGGCGCCGCCGTCTGGTAAGCCTCCACCACGTCCACGTGCGCGCCCGCCGCACGGAGGCCGGCGGGGATCACGTCGCGCGCCACCCGCGCCCGTACGAGCAGCACGCGCTTCCCACGGACGCGCGAGCGCAGCGCCTCGACCACCGATTCGGCGACATACTTTTTTGGCGTCAGCGCCACGCGCAGGCCGCGCTCGGCGAGCGCCGCCCGCGTCGCCGGACCAATCGCTGCGACCTTCACGCCACGCAGCGCGCGACGCCAGCCGCCGCGCCCCTTCGCCCCAGGCCGCGCGAACAGCGCCTCCACGCCATTCACGCTGGTCAGGACCAGCCAGTCGTACTCTGCCACGCGCTCGAGCGCCGCATCCAGCGGCCGATACGACCGCGGCGGCCGTATCTCGATGCTCGGTATCTCCACCACGCCCGCGCCCAGTCCCCGCAGCGCCGCAGAGAGTTTCCCCGCCTGCCGCTGCGCCCGCGTCACCAGCACGCGCACCCCGGCCAAGGGCTTCGATTGCGTCATGTGTGTTCGTGATCTAACGGCGGAGCCGCTGACGCGCGAAGAAACTCAACCAAAGTCACCAACGCGTCGCGACGCGGGCATTGATGTACCGCTTCCTCCGCGTCTCCGTGCCTCCGCGGTTCCTTCGCGCTTACACGCCACCAATGCCACCTGCACAAGAACTGGCAACCGGCAACCGACACCTGCTTTACGGTTGTTCCGGCACCGCCGCCTTGCGCCCGTACACCGTGTCCAAGATCTCCCGTGCGCCCTTGGCGAGCAACTCTGACGCGACCGACTTTCCGAGCTGCACCGGATCGTGTCCGCTCCCCGACCCCCGCACCAGCTTCGCGCCATCAGGACTCGCCACGGCTGCCATCAGGTTCAGCGACGTCCGACTCTCCATCTGCGCGAACGCGCCGATCGGCACCTGGCATCCGCCGCCCAGCGCCTCCAGCAACGCCCGCTCCGCCGTCACCGCGGCCCGCGTCGCCGGATGGTTCAGGAACTCCAGTTCGCCGCGCACGCTCGCATCGCCCGCGCGAATCTCAATGCCCAACGCGCCCTGCCCCGCCGCCGGACACATCTCGGAAGGCGCAATCACCTGCCGCGCCAGTCCCGCCGCGTGCTCTGCGCCGAGCCGGTTCAGCCCCGCAGCCGCCAGTACGAGGGCGTCGAACTGTCCTTCGCGCAGCTTGCGTACGCGCGTGTCCACGTTGCCACGCAGCGCAACAACTTCCAGATCGGGACGCCGCGCCTTCAACTGCGCCTGCCGCCGAAGGCTGCTGGTTCCCACCCGCGCGCCTCTCGACAGCGACTCGATGCCATCACCGTCCGTAGAGACCGCGCTTGCCGCGCCCCCCGCGGGCAAGAGCAGCACGTCACGCGCGTCTTCCCTCTCCGTCACCGCGGCCAGCTCAAACTGCGCCGGCAACTCCGTCGGCAAATCCTTGAGCGAGTGGACTGCCAAATCCACACGCCTCGCCGCCAGCGCCTCTTCAATTTCTTTTGTGAAAATTCCTTTGCCGCCAGTAGCGGCGCCGACCTGGGCCAGGGCGACGTCGGTGATCTTGTCGCCGGTCGTCCTGATGATTTCTATTTCGACCCGATGCCCGCGCTCGCCGAGTCGCGCGGCAATGTGGTTGGCCTGCCAGAGCGCCAGTTGCGATCCGCGCGAGCCGATGCGCAGCCTTGCCATCAGCGCCGCGTCACCGGCTTGGCTACGTCGGACCCGGTCTGCCGGCGGCGCCCCGCGTTCGCGCCAGCCTTATCGGCGCTCACGTGGGGTTCGGAAGCGCCCGCGGCCCCGGCCCCCGCCGCGCTTTCCCGCAGGTTGAAAATCCGCCGGATCAGATCAACCACGGTCGTCGCCGCCTCCGGCTCCTTCGCGGCGCTCTTCAAAGTGGTAATCGGCGTGTGCAGGATCTTGTTCACGATACCGCGCGTCATCGCCTCGACCGCCAGCTCCTGCTCCGCCGAAAGCGGACCCAGCCGCCCGCGCACGCGCTCGACCTCGGCCATGCGGATGTTCTCCAGGTGCTCCTGCAAGCTGACGATCGTCGGCACCACTTCGAGTGACTGCACGCGCGAGCGGAAGCGCTGCACTTCGCTCTCGATGATCTGCTCGGCCTTCTCCGCCTCGCGCCTGCGTCCGTCGGCATGCGACGCGGCCACCGATTGCAGGTCGTCAATGTCGTACACGAACAGCCCGTCGAGCTGGTTCACCGCCGGGTCCACATCGCGCGGCACGGCAATGTCGATGAAGAACATCGGGCGGTTTTTCCGGCGCGCCAGGAACTGCTCGCCGTGCTCCTGCCGGAAGACGGCGCACGGCGCCCCCGTCGAGGTAATCACGATGTCGGCGCGGTCGGCATTGTCATAGAGCGCGTCGAAGCGGATCGCCTCGCCGCCAAAGCGCGCCGCCAGCTCCTGCGCCCGCTCGTAGGTGCGGTTGGAAACGAAGATCGACCCCGCCCCGTGCGCCAGCAGATGCCGCGCCGCCAGCTCGCTCATCTTTCCGGCGCCGACCAGGTACACCGTCTTGCCGTGCAGCGAGCCGAAAATTTTCTCCGCCAGCTCCACCGCCACCGACGCAACCGACACGGCGCTGCCGCCCACGGCCGTCTCCGAGCGCACTCGCTTGGCCACGTTGAAGGCGCGCGTCACCAGCGCGTCCAGGTGCGAGTGCACCGCGCCCACCGCCCGCGCAATCGCGTACGACTCCTTCACCTGCCCCAGGATTTGCGGCTCACCCAGCACCATCGAGTCCAGCGACGCCGCCACCCGGAACAGGTGCCGTACCGCATCTTCCTCCTCGTATTCGTAGAGATATTTCTGATACGGCGCGATGTCGCAGCGGAAGTAGTCGGCCAGCCACCCGCGCATGTCCGCCGAGCCGTTCAGCGAACGCGCCAGGAACTCCACCCGGTTGCACGTCGAGAGCACCAGTCCCTCCTCGACGCCGGGATGCTGCGCCAGCCGCCGCGTCGCCTCCGGCAGCTTCGACTCCGGCACGGCAAAGCGTTCGCGCACCTCGACCGGGGCCGTCCGGTGATTCACGCCGATGAGCATGAATTTCATTGCGCCACGAACCTGTGCACGCCGCTGAAGTAGTTGGCCGCGAACGCCGCCGCCGCCGCCACGAACGCCACCGCCGAAAGCACCGCCGCCCGCCGCCCGCGCCATCCCGCGCTCCAGCGCGTATAGAGCAGCACCATGTAGAGCACCCACGTCAGCAGCGAGAGCACGATCTTGGGGTCCCGGAAAAATCCCGGCCCGAACTCCGCCTGCGCGATCACCGCGCCGGCGATCAATCCGAAGGTCATCACGGGGAAGCCGAGCAGCAAAGAGCGGTAGCCGATTTCGTCAATCACTTCCAGCGGCGGCAGCCGCGACGCCAGTCCGCCGGGCTTCTTCGACTTCAGCCCGCGCTCGCTCACCAGATAAAGGAAGCTGGCCGCGAAACTTAGAAACAGCGCCGCGTATCCGGCAAACACCAGGGCGATGTGCAGCACGATCCAGCCGCTGCGCAGCACGGGCGACGAGAACTCCGGCGGCTGCTTTCCCACCGACGCGGCCAGCGCCAGCACGAACACCAGCGGAAACACGAACAGTCCCGGCCCCAGCGTCCGGTAGCGCGCATACACCGCCGCAAACAACGCCACCATCAGGAACGCCAGCCACGACTCCACGTCGTGGACCGTGGTCGGCGCAACGTGGTGCGTCTCGCTCGCCGTCTCCACGACGGCGACAAAGTGAAAGACCATGCCGAACACCATCGCCGGCGGCGTAATCCGCGCCAGCAACGGCGTGCGCCGTACCAGCACCGTCAGGGCATACACCAGCCCCACGGCGTAGAACGCGATCGCAATGCGCAGCCAGAGCAGCGGCATGATTCGAGCAGGGAAATTATATCTTTCCGGATGGGCCCGTGATGCGGCTCACCGCACACTTGGGACGTCACAAACACGCTATACGATTCAGCTATGTACGTGTGGTCTTTTGCACGTCATCCTGAGCGGAGCGCGAAGCGCGGAGTCGAAGGATCCCTGCCTGCATCACTGCTCTCCAGGATGACCACAAACCGCTTGCCGCGAACGCCGTCGTCCGCGTGCCATTTCTCGGGACCCGGTACCGCGTTACTCCACCCCAATCTCTGCCAGCAACTCCCCCACATTCTCCGCATCCACCACCATGCTGACGTGACTGCGAATCACTTCCGCCTCGTCGAACCCGCGCAGCAACCGCATCTTCGCCGCCGCGTATTGCTCGGTGTCGGTCAGCGCGCGCGCCTTCGAGCTGCGCCACGCGTCCAGCGCCTCGGGCTTCAGAAAAACGCTCACCGCGTAGGTCGCCTTCCGGTCCGGCGAGACGTCAAACACGTACTCGGTCGCCGGCGCTTCCGGCGCGTCCGCCAGGGCATCGCGTTTTCCGACGAAGTAGTACTGATACACATATCCGCTGGCGGCGGTGTACGTTTTCATGCGGCGAGTGGTCACAAGGTGGGTGAGGCATCGCGCAGCCGCGCCGCCGCCGACTCCGGCGTCACGTCCGAGTAGTACACCTCTTTGAAGGTATACGACTTTGAGCGCCCGGGCACGATCGGCATGATCTCGATGTGCCAGTGGTAGTCGTCGTCCAGCGTCGTCCAGTAGCCCAGCGTGCGCGTTGACTTGGTGTTCGGCGTGGTGTGCACCACCAGGTGGAAGTCTTCGCTGATGGCCCGCAGCCGCACCAGCGTGCGCCGAAGCAGCGCCGCCAGGTCGTTCAAGTGCGTCCGCCGCAGCACGCCCGTCTCGAACGACGCCTCGTGCGTCAGCGGCAGGATCCAGGTCTCATACGGGACGCGCGGCGCATACGGACACGCCGCCACGTAGTCCCCGATGCTCTCCACGATCCGCACATTCTGCCGCTGCTCCTGCGCCAGGATGTCGCAAAGCACGCAGCGCTCCTTCTGGTCGAAGTACTCGCGCGCCGCCCGCAGCTCGTACAGCACGCGCCGCGGCACGAACGTGGTCGCCGTCAGCAGCCACGTGGGATGCGCGAACTCCTGCCCCGCCGCCGCGCCCTGGTTCTTGAAAATGGTCACGTACTTGAAGCGCGGATCGCGCTTCAGGTCCTGGATGCGCTGCGCCGCCAGCGCCAGGAATTGCCCGATCTCGGCGTCCGACGCCTTCCACAGCGGGCGATCGTGGTGCGGCGTCTCCACCAGCACCTCGTGCGCTCCCACCGTGCGCATGGTGTCGTACAGCCCGTTGCCGCTGCGCTGCGGATCGCCCTCGATGCGGTACAGCGGCGCCGGATGCACCACCGCCCGCGCCGACCACGGCCCGCCGTCCAGCGACGGCATCGAGCTCACTACCTGCACCGGCATCGTGCTGCCTGCACAAAACCGGCACGCCCCTTCCTCGTGGAATGCCGCCTCCATGCCCTCGCCGGTAATCACCCAAGAGCGTGTAATCGGATCCTTGCGCAATTCCATCCCGGCAAGCAAAACACCCGGCGCCATCCCAAGTCAACCCAACGCGACACGCTGTACCGGCGGCCGGCCTCGCCCGCGCACTGGCGTCACCACGGGCTGCGTGCCGCCAGCGCCCCGCGTCCGCGGGCTTTTTTCCGCCGTCATCCTGAGCGAAGCGCGAGCGACAGTGAGCGCGAAGTCGAAGGATCCCTACCCCCACCTGCGCGGCCGCAAGCCGGGCGGCGCCCCGGAATTCCCGGACTGAACTCCAGTTCCGCAGTTCCGCAATTCGGCAACTCCGCAATGCCGTTATAATTCCGCCACTCCGCCCATGCCTGACTCCGACGCCGTCGAGCACTCCACGCCGCTCATGCGGCAGTACGGCGCGATCAAGAAGCAGCATCCCAACGCGCTCCTGCTGTTCCGCCTGGGCGACTTCTACGAGCTCTTCTTCGACGACGCCGTCACCGCCGCCCGCGAACTGGAAATCACCCTCACCTCGCGCAACAAGGAAAAAGGTATCGCCGTCCCCATGTGCGGCGTGCCCTACCACAGCGCCGAGGGATACATCGCGCGTCTCATCCGCAAGGGCTACAAGGTCGCCATCTGCGACCAGGTCGAAGACCCGCGCGCCGCCAAAAAGCTCGTCCGCCGCGAGGTCACCCGCGTGGTCACGCCCGGCACCGCCGGCACGGAACTGCGCTCGGAGGAGAACAACTTCCTCGCCGCCGTCGCGCGCATGGGTTCGGCCGTGGGCTTTGCCGCCCTCGACCTCTCGACCGGCGAGTTCCGCGCCACCGAATTTTCCGGCGACGACGCCGACCGGCGCGTGGCCGACGAACTCGACCAGCTGCGCCCGCGCGAGTTGCTTTTTGGCGCTTCTCTGCCGCTGTTCGCGCAGGGGTCCAGTCCGCTGCCCGCGCCCGCCGCCAAACCGGTGTGGGCCTCGACGCCGCTCGACGACTGGGTCTTCGCACCCGACTACGCCATTCCGCTGGTCGAATACCACTTCGGCGTGCTCTCGCTCGAGGGCTTCGGCCTCGCCCATCGCAGCGCCGCCGCCTGCGCCGCCGGCGCCATCCTGCACTACGTCCGCAGCACGCAGCGCGGCGCGCTCCAGCACGTGGACCGCATCGGCTACTACGAGCGCCAGAACTGCCTCGTCCTTGATGCCGTCACGGTGCGCAACCTGGAGCTGATCGAACCGCTGCTCGCCTCGGGCGATGAATCGGCCACCCTCTTCCGCTCGATGGACGCGACGCTCACCCCGATGGGCAAGCGCCTGCTCCGCGCCTGGATGCTCCGCCCCTCGCTCGACCGCGCCGAAATCTCGCGCCGCTTCGACGCCGTCGAAGCGCAGTCGAAAGACCTGGTCGCCCGCGAAGAACTTCGCCGCGCCCTCGACGGCATCCTCGACCTCGAGCGCCTCCTCAGCCGCGTGACGCTGGAAACGGCGAACCCACGCGACGTCCTTGCTCTCGCCGCGTCCATCGGCCGCATCCCCGCCGTCCGCGCAGCGCTTGCGAACTTCATGTCTGCCGGCCGGATCGCGGCGCTGCACAGCTCGCTGGACGAATCCGAACTCGCCGCCCTGCGCGACCGCATCGAATCCACCCTCGTTCCCGAGCCTCCCGTTGCCTTCACCGAGGGCGGCGTCATCCGCGAAGGCATCGACCCGGCGCTCGACGAGCTCCGCAACCTCTCCCGCAACAGCAAGCAGTACGTCGCTGGCATCGAGGAGCGCGAGCGCAAGCGCACCGGCATCGGTTCGCTCAAGGTGAAGTTCAACTCCGTCTTTGGCTACTACATTGAGGTCACCAGGCCCAACCTTCACCTGGTGCCAACCGGATACGAACGCAAGCAGACGCTGGTCAACGCCGAGCGCTTCACCACGCCGGAATTGAAGGAGTACGAAAGCAAGATTCTCGACGCGCAGGAGAAAATCTTCGAGATCGAGCGCCGCCTCTTCGCCGAACTCCGCGCCGCCGTCGCCGCCGAAGCAAAACGCATCCGCCAGGCCGCGCTCGCCCTCGCCGAAGTCGACGTTTTCGCCTCGCTCGCCCACCTGGCCGCCGAGCGCGGCTACGTGCGCCCCGAGCTGCTAAGCGACGCCGACTCGAGCGGCACGATTGAGATCATCGCTGGCCGCCATCCGGTCGTCGAACAGCAGGAACTGCGCGGCGGCGCCGAGCGCTTCGTCCCCAACGATTTGTTCCTGAATTCAACGACGCACGCGATCCTGGTCCTCACCGGTCCCAACATGGGCGGCAAGAGCACCTACCTGCGCCAGGCCGCGCTCATCGTGATCCTCGCGCAGATGGGCAGCTTCGTCCCCGCGCGCTCGGCCCGCCTCGCTTTGGTCGATCGCATCTTCACCCGCATCGGCGCCAGCGACAACCTCGCCCGCGGCCGCTCCACCTTCATGGTCGAGATGATGGAGACCGCCACCATCCTCAACACCGCCACGCCGCGCTCCCTGGTCCTTCTCGACGAAATCGGCCGCGGCACCGCCACCTACGACGGCCTCGCCATCGCCTGGGCCGCCATCGAGTACATCCACGCCCAGACGCGCGCCCGCACCCTCTTCGCCACCCACTACCACGAACTCACCGAACTGGCCGAGCGCCTCAGCGGCGTCAAAAACTTCCGCGTCTCGGTCAAAGAAAACGCCGGCGGCATCGTCTTCCTGCGCAAAGTCGAGCCCGGCACTGCCGACCGCAGCTACGGCATCGAAGTGGCAAAGCTCGCCGGACTCCCGCCCGCCGTCGTCGCCCGCGCCCGCGAGGTCCTGGCGGAACACGAATCCGCCGAACGCGACGTCACCGCGCACCTGGAAGCCGTCGCCGGCGCGCCCGCCGAATCAGCCCTGCAGCTCACCATGTTCACCCCGCTCTCCCGGAAGATCGTCGACTGCCTCCGCGCCGCCGACGTTGACCGTCTCACCCCGCTCGAAGCCCTGAACCTGCTGCACGAACTGAAGAAGCAGCTGGACTGACGACATCGACCACAAACACACAGAGGCACAGAGTTCAAACGCTTTTCTCTGTGTCTCTGTGCCTCTGTGGTAGGTTTTATCGCGATGCGCTCCTCCGACCTTCGCCGCGACGTCGGCCAGCTTCTCATCATGGGCTTCACCGGCGTCGAGGCCACCTCCACGCTGCGCGCGCTGCTGCGCACGCTTGCCCCGGGTGGCATCATTTTGTTCGCGCGCAACATCACCGGCGCCGAGCAGACGCACGAATTTCTCGCCGAATGCCAGGAAGTGCTCGACACGCCGCTCTTCCGATGCGTTGACCTCGAGGGCGGCACGGTGGACCGCCTGCGCAACGTGGTCGCGCACGCGCCCGCCGCCGCCGAAGTGTTCGCCACCGGCGACCCGCGCCTCTTCCGCCGCCACGGACGCGTCATCGGCGAAGAAGTCCGCGCGCTGGGCTTCAACGTGGACTTCGCGCCCACGCTCGACCTCGCCTTTCCCGCCTCGCGTAACGTTCTGACCACGCGCGTCGTTTCATCGCGCCCGGAGGCCGTCGCCGGCTACGCGCGCCAGTTCCTCGGCGGACTCGCCGACGCCCGTGTCCTCGGCTGCGGCAAGCACTTCCCCGGACTCGGTGAGGCTGCGCTCGACACGCACAAAGAACTGCCCGCCGTCGCCAAGCCCTGGGACGCGCTCTGGCGCGAGGACCTGGCGCCCTACCGCGAACTGCGCCGCGAGTTGCCTTTCGTCATGGTGGCGCACGCGGCGTATCCCAAGGTCACGCGCGACCGCCGCCCCGCCTCGCTTTCGAAGAAGTGGATGACCGACATCCTGCGCAAGAAAATCGGCTACGACGGCCTCATCGTCTCCGACGACCTGGAGATGGGCGGCGTGCTCGCTGCCTCCTCCATCGGCGAAGCCGCCGTCGAAACCCTGCGCGCCGGCGCCGACATGTTCCTCGTCTGCCACAATGAAGAAGCCGTGCAGCAGACATGGGACGCGGTCCTGACCGCCGCCGAGCGCGACCGGAAGCTGGCGCGCCACATCGCGCAGAGCGCCCGCCGCGTCCGCCAGGCCAAGAGGAAGTGGAAGCTGAGCGCGCGCCTGCCGGCGCCGCCCAGCGAGCGCACCGTCGAAAAGCTGCGCTGGAGCGTGCTCGAATTCCGCCGCGCCTGCGAAGCGGCGGCGGCGCAGAGGCTGTGAACCAATGAGCAGCAGCAGGCAAGCCTGCGCCCCTGGCTCCTGGCTCTTGGCTTTTGGCCAAAGGCCAAGGGCCCAGAGCAAAAAGCGCCTCTCGACGGTGTCCCCGTGATCGTCGCCGGCATCATGTCCGGCACCTCCGCCGACGGCATCGACGTCGCGCTCTGCCGCGTCTGGGGGCGCGGCTTCTCGACGCGCCTGCGGCTACTCAACCACCACCACGTGAACTACCCCGCGCCGCTCCGCCGCAAAGTCCTGTCGCTGATGAACGCGCCCGCCGCCAGCGTGGCCGACCTCGCGCGCCTCAACTTCGCGCTTGGCGCAATATACGCAGACGCCGTCGCCGCCACGCTCCGCCGCGCACCGCGACTCAAGCTCGACCTGGTCGGCTGCCACGGCCAGACGCTCTATCACCAGGGCGAGCCAGCGCCGTTCCTTGGCGGCAGCATCGTGACCACGTGGCAGAGCGGCGAAGGCGCCCTCATCGCCGCGCGCCTCGGTGTGCCTGTCGTCTCCGACTTCCGCCCGGCCGACATGGCCGCCGGCGGCAAGGGCGCGCCGCTCGTTCCCTTCCTCGACTATCTGCTCTTCCGCCACCGAACCCGCGGCCGCATCGTCCAAAACCTGGGCGGCATCGGCAACCTCAGCGCCATCCCCGCCGGCGCGCGCCCCCAAGACGTCACCGCCTTCGACACCGGCCCCGGCAACATGGTGATCGACGCCGTCACCGAGCGCCTCTTCCATCAGCCCTTCGACCGCGACGGCCGCATTGCCGCCCGCGGCCGCATCCTCGAAGACGCGCTGCGCTGGGCCCTGGCCCGCCCCTTCTTCCGCCGCCCGCCCCCGCGCACCGCCGGACGCGAAGAGTTCGGACGCGAGTTCGTTGCCGCCTTCCTGCGCCGCTGCCGCGGCGCCCGCCGCCAAGACGTCGTCGCCACGGCGACTGCCCTGACGGCGCGCAGCGTATTCGCTTCTATCAAGCTGGTTATCGGGAAAGCTTCAAGGAATACTTTCAGTGACTTTCTGGTCTCCGGCGGCGGCGCGCGCAATCACACGCTCATGCGCTCCCTCGCCGCCGATCTCGCCCCGCTCGGCCTGCGCATCCGCACTACCGACCAGCTCGGCCTGCCCTCCGAAGCCAAAGAAGCGGTCGCCTTCGCCGTCCTCGCCTATCAAACCTGGCGCCGCCAGCCCAGCAACCTGCCCTCCGCCACCGGCGCTAAGCACGCCGCCGTCCTCGGCAAGATCTCGTTTCCACCCTTCACGTTGTAGCGGCGGGCGCCCTTCACGGTGTAGCGACGGGCGCCCTCGCCCGTCGGCCATTACCACGGACCGTGTGGACGCGGGCCACGTCCCCGTCGGCGCGCCGCTACAAATTTTCAGGAATTGTCATCCCGACCCTGCGCGAAGCCGAAGCGAGGGGCCTGCACGGTTGGCACTGCGGCAAACGGTGGCGCCGATGATACGCGCTCACGGCAGCAGAATCCGGCCCATGCTAACTTTGCAGGGAACGTGCCCCAGTGCCGCCTCAAGTCGCCACCTACCATTCAGCACTGGATACTGCTGGCGGTAGCACTTTGCCTCCTCTCGCTCTCCTGCACCTCCCGACCCGCCCCCGGCGAACTCGTCCTCATCATCGAGAGCAGCCCCGTGAACCTCGATCCGCGCGTCGGCACAGACGCGCAATCCGAGCGCATCGGCAAGCTCATCTTCGACGCCCTGCTCGAGCGCGACGAGCACTTCAACCTGCGCCCGCACCTGGCCGAGCGCTGGGATGTCCCCGACCCGCTCACCTACATCTTCCACCTGCGCCATGACGTGAAGTTTCACGACGGCCGGCCGCTCACCGCGCGCGACGTCAAGTGGACGCTCGACACCATCATGGCCGGCAACCCGCGCACGCTGAAGACGGGCACGTTCCGCTATGTCGCCGCCGTCGAAGCGCCCGACGACTACACCTTCGTCGTCCGCCTCAAGGAGCCCTACGCCACGCTTCTCTGGAACCTGAGCGATGGCGCCATCGGCATCGTGCCGTATGGCTCCGGCCCTGACTTCAACCTCCATCCCGTCGGCAGCGGCCCGTTCCGCTTCGTCCGCCACGAGCAGGACAAGGAAGTCATCGTCGAACGCAACCCCGACTACTGGGGCGAGAAAGCGCGCATCGCGCGCGTTCGCATGATGGTTGTGCCCGACACCACCACGCGCGCCCTCGAGCTCCGCAAGGGCAGCGCCGACGTCGCCATCAATGCCCTCACGGCTGACATGGTCGCCGCCATCCGCCGCGAAGGCTCGCTCGAAGTCCAGACCGCGCCCGGCACCATCTACACGTATCTGGCGCCCAACCTGCGCGACCCCATCCTGCGCGACGTGCGCGTGCGCCAGGCGCTGGCCTACGCCATCGATCGCAAGCCCATCCTGCACTACCTCTGGCGCGATCTCGCCGAGCCCGCCGCCAGCATCCTTCCCGTGCAGAGCTGGGCCTACGACACCGGAGCGCGGCAGTTTCCCTACGATCCGGCGCGCGCCCGCCAGTTGCTCGACGCCGCCGGCTACCCGGAGCGTAACGGCGTCCGCTTTCATCTCGTGCTGAAGACGTCCACCGAGGAGTACAACCGCCTGCTCGCCGCCATCCTGCAGCAGCAACTGCGCGCGGTCGGCATCGCGCTCGACATCCGCACTTTCGAGTTCGCCACCTGGTATGCCGACGTCACCAAGGGCGCCTTCCAGATCTTCACCGGCCTGCGCTGGATCGGCGGCAACGAAGACCCCGACATCTTCGAGTACGTCTTCCACACCTCGAGCTTCGCGCCCAGGCGCGCCAACCGCGGCTACTACTCCAACCCGCGCGTGGACGCGCTCATCGACGCAGGCCGCCGCGAGCTCGACCAGGAAAAACGCCGCAAAATTTACGTGGAATTACAGGAAATCCTGAACCAGGACCTGCCCTACATCCACATGTGGTATCTCGACAACGTGGTCGTCCACACCCGCCGCGTGCGCAACCTCAAGCTCAGCCCCAGCGGCAACTACGACTTCCTCCGGAGCGCCGAACTCACGCAATAGCCCGCGCTGCCACGAACCGTGTGGACGCGGGCGACCCCGCCCGCGCGAGCAAGCCACCACGGCTGCGTCCTTGGCGTGAAACGTGTTTGTTAAAAACAAAAAGCCGGGGCCGCAGCCCCGGCTTCCGCAACCAACAAGACTATTTCTTCGCCCCGCCCTCGCAAATCTGCTTGAACTCCGGATCATCATGCAGGCACGTCAAATCCGGATCGCGCTTCACCCACTCCCAGTTGCCGTATCCGGCCGCGGCGCACCGCCGCAGCATCTCCAGCGCCTCGGCTTTCTTCCCGAGGACGCCATACGTGCACGCCGCGTTGTACAGCACATTTGAGTCGTTCGGACGCAGCGCCACCGCGATCTCCAGGTGACGAATCGCCTCATCGCCGTCGCCCAGCCAGGCAAAGTTCGCCGCCAGCAGGATGCGCGCGCGCACGTTTTCCGGCGCCAGCTCCAGCTGCTGCTGCACGACCTTGAGCTCGTGGGCGCGCAGCTTTTGCGCGCGCTCCATTTCTCCGCACTTCTCCATCGAGTTGATGAACGGGACGCTGACGTTGTAATCGTCACCGTTTGCCTCGACCGCCTTGTCCGCCAGTTCCACCGCTTCCTGGTAGCGCCCCGAGGCGAACAACGCCCGGCCCAGCACGCTGTACGCTCCCTCGCAATCGTGCTTGCGCTCGATCGCCTGCTTCGCCGCCTGCACCGCTTCGTCGTACTTCTTCTGGCCGTAGAGCAGCCGCCCGCGCGCCGCCAGCGCCTCCGCCGATTGCGGATTCAGTTGCAGCGCGCGCTCGCACGCCGCGAAGCCGCGCTCGTGCCATTTCGCGCTCTGCTCGCGATATTCGTAGTTCAGCCCGCACACCGTCGCGATGCCCGCGTGCGCGTCGGCGAACCCCGGATCGAGCTTGATCGCCTGCTCGAACATCTGCAGCGCGAAGTCCAGGCTCTCGCGCCGCGTGTAGTCGCGTCCCCGCAGGTAGAAGTCGTAGGCCTGCGTGTTCGCCGTGGGCTTGCGCGCAATCGTCTTCTCTTCCTGCGGCGTCAGCGTGATGCGCAGCGCCTGCGCGATCGCCCGCGCAATCTCGTCCTGGATGGCGAACACGTCTTCCATCTGCCGGTCGTAGCGCTCCGCCCAGGCCGAGTGCCGCGTCTGCGTCTCCACCAGTTGCGCCGTGATGCGCAGCCGGTTGCCCGCGCGCCGGATGCTGCCCTCCAGCACGTACGCCGCGTTCAACTGCTGCCCGACCTGCGGCGCCGTGATCGGCTTGTCACGAAACGCCAGGATTTCCGAGCGCGGAAAGACTTTCAGGCGCGCGATCTTCGACAGCTCGGTAATGATGTCCTCGGTAATCCCGTCGCGGAAGTACTCGTCTTCCTTCGTCCCGGTCACGTTCTCGAAGTACAGCACCGCGACTGACTTCAGCGCCGGCGCCGCCGCTGCGGCCGCCGCCGTCGTGCTGCTGGCGCTGCGCGCCGGCTCCTGTCGCCCGCTCGACCCGTGATCGCGCCGCAACCGCTTCAGGTCCGCGCGCAGTTCGGCCGACGTCTGGTAGCGCAGGTCGCGGTCTTTCTCCAGCGCCTTCTGGATCACGCGCTCCAGCTCCGTCGGCAATCCCGGATAAATGTTGCCGAACGGCTTCGGTGTACCGTGCAGGATGCTGTCGAAGATCACCGCCGAGGTCGTGCCCTGGAACGCCAGCTGTCCCGTCGCCATCTCGTAGAGCACCGCGCCGAAGCTGAACAGATCGGTGCGCGGATCCAGTTCTTCTCCGCGCGCCTGCTCCGGCGACATGTACGCCACCGTCCCAATCGCCGTTCCCGGGCTCGTCAAATCATGGTCGGAAATCGCTGTCACCGCGCCCGACGCCCCTACCGCGGCCAGCATGCGATGCTGCGAAAGCTTCGCCAGCCCAAAGTCCAGAACCTTCGCCTGCCCCGAGCGCGTCACAAAAATATTTGCCGGCTTGATGTCGCGATGCGTTACGCCGCGCGTGTGCGCCGCATCCAGCGCGTCGGCAATCTGGATCGCAAGATCGAGCAGCCGCTCCAGCTTCAGCGGACGTCCTTCGATGTGCCGCCGCAGCGTTTCGCCTTCCAGCAGCTCCATCACGATGAACGGCCGCCCATCGTGCTCGCCGATTTCGTGGATCGTGCAGATGTTGGGATGATTCAGCGCGGCCGATGCCCGCGCCTCGCGCAGGAAGCGCTCCATCGCCGTCTTGTCGGCAACGCTGTCGGCAGGAAGAAATTTCAGTGCGACCGCTCGTCCCAGGCTGGTGTCGAGAGCGCGATACACCACGCCCATCCCGCCGCCGCCCAGCTCAGCCTCAACCTTGTAGTGAGAGATCACCGAGCCCAGCATGCCTTACCCCGTGGAAAGTCGTTGAACCGCGCCATCTTAGGCGGGATTGCCACCCCCGTCAATGAAAGCTGTCCGGGGAAACTCGCCGTCCGCCAGCGACATCCCACAAGAAACCCCTGTCCCCTGCCGGCAGGAGCATTGTCCCAATGTTTGCCTGAGGAGATCGGAGATATGACTGCCAAACGCTTTACCCTCGTCCTTGTACTTACTCTACTCGCCACCCTGGCGCTACCCCTGTTCGCCCAGACGCAGAATCCCAACCCCGCCGTCACCTCGCAGGAGAACGCCACCGAGAAGGCTAGCGGCATTAACGACAAGGTGGACATCGTCAACGGTCCCAACGTCACGCCGACCTCGGCCAACACGGCCAGTCTGACCTGGACCACCAACAACACCGCCGCCACGCGCGTCGTGTATGGCACCGATCCGAACAACATGTCGCAGCACGCCTACGTGCCCGGCGGATCACGTGACCA
Source organism: Terriglobales bacterium (assembly GCA_035651995.1). NCBI lineage: Bacteria > Pseudomonadati > Acidobacteriota > Terriglobia > Terriglobales > Terriglobales bacterium. The sequence goes on from DASRER010000039.1 coordinate 153,389, forward strand.
CACCGCGCAGTTGAAGAACCTGCAGGCCGGCGCGACCTACTACTACGCCATCGAAGACGACGATGGACGCCGCCGTTATCAGGGCCAGTTCCAGGCCGGTAGCTCCACAACCGCCGCCCCCCAGGCGCCTGGCGCCCAGGTACCCCCCGGCGTCAGCGCCAATGAAGCCGCTACCGAGAAGGCCAGCGGCATCAGCGACAAGGTTGATCTGACCGGCGAGCCGCAAGTCCAGACCGCCGGCAATACCGCCGTCCTTTCCTGGACGACCAACAACAACTCGGCCACGCGCGTCGTGTACGGCACCGATCCGAACAACATGAACCAGAAGGCGTACACGCCGGGCGGAACGCGTAATCACCAGGTCCAGTTGACCGGCCTGCAACCCGGCCAGACCTACCACTACGCCATCGAAGACAACGACGGCCGCGCCCGCTACAAAGGCGCCTTCGTCGCAAAGTAGGCACACCGGCGTTGCGAGCAGGCATCGGCCTTCCTGACCGGCCGATCAACGAAGAGCCCCGCTCCGGCGGGGCTTTTCGCCTTCAGCAATGCGCGGGACGTGGTACCGGCGGGCGCCCTCGCCCGCCGGCACGCCGCCGCGCGCCCTCGCCCGCCGGCACGCCGCCGCTGAACACGGGGTGACCACAACCCGCGTGGCGCGGACGCCCTCGTCCGCGCTGTTTTTGGCGTCATGTTTTTGGTGTCATCCTGAGCGGAGCGCGCGATCCCGCGCAGCGGGTTCGCGCGCGCACTCGAACGGTCCCTACCGCACCACTGCCTCCTCAGGAATGTCATTAATCCACGACGCCAGGAAGCTGAGGCGCGTACTGGTCCCTACCGCACCACTGCCTCCTCAGGATTGTCATCCCGAGCGCGCCATCGCGCGAGGGATCTGAGCCTGCCGCTCGCACCATCGCCACTGCGCTCACCCAATGCCGGCACAACCCTTCGTGCCCTTGGTGTGAAAACGGCGTTGACGTTTCGCCCGCGACATGCGCCACCACACGCCACCGGTGACAGATTCTGACGCTTTGAACGCCCTCCGACCAAAACTAGCATCCTCCGATGCGCAGCGCCGCGGTCATCTTCGCCATCCTCGCGGTCACGCAACTCTCCTCCGCCATCTGCGTCGTCCAGCCGGTCATCTCTATCCCGCAAACCGATCCCGCCGGCGGCGCCACCAACGTCCACATCACCCCGCTCAATCAGCCGCCCGACGGTCCCACGCTCAACAACGAAGGCCTCGCCGAGCGCCTGGCCGACGTGCTCATCTTCGACAGCGGTGTCCCGCCCAACTGCCTTTCGGCCGGCAACGTCATCACACTGACCTATGGCGCGCCCATCACCGTGCCCGCATCCATCGCCGCCGGCACGCTCGCGCGCACTGCCGCCAACTTCGACGCCTACGACACCGGCTTAGCGCTCAACTTCACCGCCGCAGCTCTTTCCTCGACAACCATTCAACTCACGATCACCAGCAGCGGCGCTTCCGGCGATCTCACCACTGGCGCCGCCGGCTCGGCGGTCCGCATCAAGAACCTGCGCGCCGATGTCACCGCCATCTCCGGCGGCCTGAACGTCACTGTCGCCGTGAGCACCACCGCCACAGGAACCGCGCCCGCTGCGCCGACGAAGAACGTCGGCATCATCGCCGCCACCATCCAGGCTGTGCCCGGCCCGTTCATCAGCTCCGGCTCGGGAACGCAGAACTCCAACACCACGCTCGCCAACGACGCCCTGTTCCGCTTCACCGAAGGCTTCACCGGCGCCTTCCGCGCCGCCGGCACAAGCCGCGTCCTCAACGACGCGCCAACAACCTCCACCAGCCTCATCCTCGACGCCGGCAGCTCCGTGCCCGCCGGCGTCACCGTCACCTTCCCCAACTCGATCATCGGCTCCACCTCCGGCGGCGCCGGAGTCGTCTTCACGCTCCGTAGCGGCGGCACCTGCCCCGGCATCACACCCTGCGCCGCCATCTATGACGCGACCACCGCCTCCGCCGCCCGCTCCACCATCACCGTAGTCACCGCAGCCAGCCCTCGCACCGGCGCGAACGGTTCGAGTCCGGCGATCGGCGTCCACGTCGCCAGTCCCTCCGGCGCGGGGACAGTCTCGCTGCGAGCGTTCTTCGGACCCGGCGCCGCCGCCGGCGCCGGCAACGACGACGTGAACGCCAGCGCCGTCCCCCGCTACGTCGCCTCCAACATCGCGCCCGCGCCCACGCGCCTGATCTTCGCGGCCTCGAACTGGTTCACCATCACCCCAAGTTCGCCGGTCGCCGTGCTCTCCACGTCGCAGCTCTCCTTCTCCGAGCAGTTCGTCGGCACTACAAGCATTGCCCAGCCCGTCATCCTCACCAACACCAGCACGCTTCCGCTGGGCATCGCGAGCATCTCGATCTCCAGCGGCGCTGGTGACTTCGCCATCAGCGGCAACAATTGCGGCGCCTCGCTCGCAGGCAGCTCCAGCTGCCAGATCTCCGTCGTTTTCACGCCGCTCCAGGCCGGCAGCCGCTCCGGCACACTCACCTTGGTGGACAACGCCCCCGGCTCGCCGCACACCGTCTCGCTCATCGGCCTTGGCGCCACCATCAGCCCCGCGCCGACAGCCACCTCGCTCACGCCCGCCACCGCGCCCGCCGGCACCGCGGCGGTTTCTGTCGTCGTAACTGGCGCGAACTTTCAGCCCACGTCGGAGGTGCAATTCAACGGCTTGGGACGCGGCACCACCCGCATCGACAGCAACCAGCTTCGCGCCTCGCTCACCGCACAGGATTTGGCCGTCGCCGGCGTTGCCCAGATCACCGTCTCCACGCCCGCGCCCGGCGGGGGCACTTCCAACCCGCTGCCGTTCACCGTCGGCGCCGCGCCTTTGCCCAACACGCCGCATCTTTATTTCCTGCCTCACGTGCCCAGCGGCGCCGGATTCGTCACCAAGATCACCGTCGTCAACATCACCGGCGCCTCCAACAACGTGACCGTGAACTTCATCACTCAGTCCGGTGTTCGCGCATCCAGCAACACGTATCCGCTCGCCCGCGGCGCCACGCTGCGCGTCTCCACCGACGAAGCCGCGCGCTTCTCTCCGCTCAGGATTCAATGGGCCGTGGTTGGCTCGGAGCAGCCCGTCGCCGTGAACCTGTTCTTCGAATTCGTCGCCGCTCCTGGACAGCCCGTGGCCAACAGCGTCGGCTTCAACGACGCCCCGCCCATGACCGAGTTCTCCCTGCCCGCGGAGTTCGAACCCGTCCCTCAACACGCGCCCACCGGACGCACCATCGGCCTCGCCCTGGCCAACACCAGCGGCGCCGTCAATCTCGTCACCCTTCGCCTGGTGGACTCCAGCGGAGCCCTCGCCGCCACGTATTCGTTCAATCTCGCGCCCTTCGCCCAGGCCGCCCTCGACCTCTCGCAGGTTCCCGAAATCCGGTCCGCTCTGCCCGCCGCGAACTGGGTGGGCTCCATCACCGTCGCCGCATCGAGCCCCGTCGCCTCCATCGCTCTCTTCGACGACTACGGCCCGTTCTCCGCCACCCCCGCCGTCCGCGGCAAGGCCGAGTAGCCACGGACCGTGTGGACGCGGCGCCCTCTGCTGGCAGACGTGGGTCGGCTGGTGCGTCAAAACGCACGCTACTCCGCCCCGCGCTTGCGCCACTCCGGAATACTGCTAGAATGGCGGGCTCTGGTAGTCATCATCGCGAAAACGAGGGGAGACCACCCGCGTCATGGCATATGTAATCGCAGAACCTTGCATCGGCACGAAGGACACGGCATGCGTCGACGCCTGCCCGGTGGACTGCATCCACCCCAAGAAGGACGAGCCGCGGCACGCCGAAGAGGAAATGCTCTACATCGACCCGGTGGAGTGCATTGACTGCGGCGCCTGCGTTCCCGTGTGCCCGGTCTCGGCCATCTTCGCGCTCGACGACCTGCCTGAAAAGTGGAAAGCCTTCACCGCGCGCAACGCCGAATACTACGGCCGCTGACACCCGAGTCTCTGCTGCAAAGGCGCACGGCATTGCCGTGCGCTTTTGCTTTTTGGTTTTCATTCGCGAGCACAACAATTACTGCGGGTAGCGCGACACCTGCGATGCCCGGCACGTTGTAGCGACGGGCGCCCTCGCCCGTCGGCATGCCACCACATATCTTCAGGAATTGTCATCCCGAGGAGCGGAGCGACGAGGGATCTGCAGTTGCCGATTGCGCCACCGAACCGGTCGCGCCGCGTGGCAACATCGACAGTCCCCGCTTTTGACCCACAACCCGCGCTGATATAAAGTAATTACAAATTCAGTTTGCGCATCGCGACCGCGCTGCGCATCTACTCCGCAGTAGCTCAATGGCAGAGCATCCGGCTGTTAACCGGAGGGTTGTAGGTTCGAGTCCTACCTGCGGAGCCATTCTTTCCGCCGCCAAAATTCATTGACACTCTGCCCCGCCACGGCATAGATTCCCGCAACCGGCTGCCGGCTGCGGACGGCGGCTGCATCCCGCTTTCGCGAGGCGACATGAGCGACAACCAAGCCGGGGCCCTGGTGGTCTTCATCATCCTGTTCATGTTCCTGATCGTATTTTCGATCTGGGGCAGCCTGGTTTTCTTCGGCATCCGCGCCGCCAAACAGAAGAACCGCTCACCGCACTGGATGTGGTTCGGCCTGCACCCGGTCGGCGCGCTCATCATCTTCATCTTTATGAAGGTCGCGCAGCCGCTCAAGATCTGCCCCAAGTGCGCGCAGAAGTCCAACGTGGCCGCCGTCGTCTGCCCCTTCTGCCAGACCCCCTTCGCCGCCGCGCCCGGCGCCGCCATTGCACAAGGCGCCGCCGCGGCCCCCGCCGGCGCTTCACCCGCTCCGCCGCGAACTTCCTGACCGATCATTCGTCCGCAGGCTGAGCCCTGAGAACCGGAAACTGAGAGCTGCCTTACTTGACCCGGCTCGCGAACCGTTCTACGCTTTCCGGCCTCAGTACCTCCGGCCACTCGTACCGCAGGCCACGCCCGTCACCCACGAACGCTCGAGGAGGTCGCATGTTCTCTCGCATCGTCGATTGCAACATTCAGCACGGCAAGCTCAACGAATTCAAGAACACGCTCAACACCCGCTTCATTCCGCGCCTCAAGGCGCAACCCGGCTTCGTTGACCTGGTCGAATCGGTTGACCCGGCTACCGGGCACTTCGTCTGCATGACCTTGTGGAACACGCAGCAGGACCTCGACCGCTACAACAGCGGGCTGTTCCAGGAGATCGCGCAGACACTCGGCCCGCTCATGAACGAGCCGCCCAAGGTCCACTCCATGCAGGTCGAGAACTCCACCGCCCACAAGGTCGGTGCCGCCGCGTAAGGCCGTAGCGACGTAGCTTGCTACGTCTCCCACGCCAGCGCAAAGCGCGTGCAAAAAGAAAAGAGCGGCCGCAACCCGGCCGCTTTCCTTTTTCTTGTTCCGTAATCTGGACGAGTCATCCTGAGCGCAGCGTTCGATCCCGCGCGGCGGGATCGAAGGCGAAGTCGAACGACCCCGCACACGCCAGCAGCGCCACGCCGACCCAGGGAATTTCAACTACGCTCGATTCTTGCCAACGACCGGCGACCAACGGCGGTCTCCTACAACTTCCTGATCCCCAAGTCCCGCATCAGCTCCCCCTCCAGCGGCAGGATCACCGTCTCGGCCGCCTGCCGGTCGTTCTCGTCGCGTTGTCCGCCGTAATACCCGGAGAGGTAGTAACGCGCCCGCTGCAGCTTGATGAGCCCGTCAATTGGGGTGAGTTGTTCTTCCTGAAGTCCAGGTGCGGGTGGTTGCGCTGCCGGCTGAGCTGGCATGGCTCTCCCTGATCGAACCTGCTTCGCAGCAGGACACCCAATGCAGGAGCGGCCCCGGCTCCTCCTGCCCGCTCCCCAGGTCTCATCTCGTGGCGGGTCTTCGCGCTCCGCCACCCTGATCGCCGTCCGCGCGCCCTGGCAGTTGGTCAGCGCAGCGCAGCGTCGAGAAACGCGCCCACGTCCTTACGCAGGCGCGCTAGCATTTCCGTATGAATGTACATCATGTGCCCGGCCTCGTAGTAGCGCCGGGTAATGTTCTTCTGCGCGCTCGGATCGAGCGACAGATGCGACAGCGTGTACTCGGTCGCAAAGTACGGCGTCGCCATGTCGTAATACCCGGACGCGACGAACAGCTTCATGTATGGATTCTTGGCGAAGGCCGACCGCAGCAGCTCGCTGGTGTCGGCGTAGCCCTGCCCGCCCTCCTCGCCGCGTCCAAAGCCCTTGGTGAAGTCCCAGTTCGAAAACCCGCCGCCCAGGATGTAGTACGTCTTGTCGCTTTTATATCCCAGCTCCGAGCGCACGTAGTTGTTGAACATGCTGGTGTACGGCGGCGTGATCGCCGCCAGCGAGGGATCGAAGTCCGGCGTCGCCCCGGCCGCGTTCGCGTCAATGCCTGCGAAGCGGCTGTCCAGTCGCCCATAGCTGCGCCGCTCGGGCCGCCCCAGCTCTTTCAGGAACATGCCCAGCGGCACGCGCAGGTTGCTGTTGTCCACGTACTGCTTGTCCAGTCCGGTGAAGCGCGCCAGCTTCTCCGCCGCCGCGGCACGCTCCTCGGGCGACAGCAGATCTCCCTTCGCCAGCGCCGCCGCGTAGTCGCCCACCGCGAACGCCTCGGCCTGCCGCAGCGTCTTCTGCAGGTCCTGCTGAAGATCGGGCGCCAGCCGCTTGTGGTAGAACGCCGTTGCCGTGTAGCTGGGCAGCATGAGCGCATACGGCATGTCGTTCATCCGCGCCGGGTCGTGCGTTCCGTAATTCAAGATGGTCGAAATCAGCAATACGCCGTTGAGCGCAATGCCGCGGTCCACCAGGTAACCCGACAGCCCCGCCGCGCGAAACGTTCCATAGCTTTCGCCCACGATGAACAGCGGCGACGTCCACCGCTGGTTCCGCACCAGGTACATCCGGATGAACTCGCCCACCGACTCGATGTCGCCCCGTACCTGCCAGAACTTCTTCCCCACTTCCGGCGACACGGCGCGGCTGTACCCCGTCCCCACCGGATCGATGAACACCAGGTCCGTCTGGTCGAGCCACGTGTATTCGTTGTCCACCAGCTCGAACGGCGGCGAAGGCATGAAGCCCTCGTTCTGCATCTTCACGCGCTTCGGTCCGATCGCGCCCAGGTGCAGCCACACCGACGACGATCCCGGCCCGCCGTTGAACGAAAACGTCAGCGGACGCTTCCCCGGCCCGGGATTGTCCAGCGTGTACGCCATATAGAAGATGTTGGCCTCCAGCTTCCCTGCCGCGTCGCGGATCGGCATCATGCCCGTTGTGACCGTGTAGCGCAGCGCCTTGCCGCCAGCGCGCATCTCGTGATGCGTCACCACCGGCTTTTCTTCCGGCGGTTCCTTCTCCTGCGCCGCCGGCAGCGTGCCTTTCGCCACCGTTGTTTCGCCCTGCTTTTCCTCCCCGGCCGCAGGCGTCGGGCTGGGAGCCGCGTTCTGGCCTGGCGAAGTCGCCGCAGGCGGCGCCGGCGGTTGCTGTTGCTGCGGGCGCTGCCTCTGCGCTGCCGAAATGCACGCACACCACACCACCACCGCCAGCAGACACACCGACCGCCGCAAACCGCTCATGCTCTCTCCTGAGTTCCTTCTAGTTGAAGAAGACCGGGAATCTTGCCATCACCGCTGCCTGGGACGCAACTCCATCACCTTCGCCGTCCGGCGCGCCTGTTGGATGTGCGCGTGGAAGCTCTCTTCGGGGAAGCTGAAGGCCGGTTCAGCGCTCCAGGGCTCCGCCAGTACCTGGTCGGCGAGCTGCAGCAGGTGGTTCACCCACGAGCGGGTTTCGCGATCTCGGCGACGCGAATGGGTTAATCCATCGAGCGGGACGTGGGCGCGGTCGTACATGGCCTGGCCCGTGCCGCGGCACGGGTTGCTGTACGAAGGGCGCTCCCACACAGATTCCCAGGCACACCCGCAGGTTGGCCCCGAGCTTCTCCAATTCGGAAACCGCAACCGCGAGGGAGCCCCGCGTTCGCGACGCGCTTCTTGCGGCGCTAAAGTCGAACGCCTACTTCTGGAAAAACATCCGCACCGCCACCAGCATCAGGATTGCGGCAAAAATCTTCCGCAGAAGCAGGTCGTCAATGCGCTGCGCCCACATTCCGCCAAAGTATCCGCCCGCCGCAAAACCAAAGGCGATCAGCGCGGCCGCGCGCACGTCCACGTTGCCCGCCTGGTAGTACTTCCACGCGGCGAAAAGTCCAATCGGCAGCAGCAGCGACGCCAGCGACGTCCCCTGCGCGCGATGCTGGCTCATCTTCATGAACAGCACCAGCGCGGGCACAATCAGGATCCCGCCGCCAATCCCGATAATCCCCGACAGCACGCCAACAACGATTCCCACCACCAGATAGAAGAAATCAGCTGCAGCCATGGCCGCCATGATACGCGAACGTGCAGCGGCCAGCGCCCTCGCCCGCAGGCGTTCACCGCGAACCGTGTGGACGCGGGTGACTTCGCCCGACAGCACGCCGCCACCAAACACCGAGCGGCCACGACCTCCGTTGCTCGGACGCCCTCGTCCGTGCTCCGTCGCGGCCGATCACATCTTGCTACAATGCTCAGATGCCCTTCCAGCCCGCACCGCGCGGAAAAACTCCGCCGCCCGACGACACACGCCAGGAAGCCGCCTACCTCAAGTATCTCGGCGAAAAGCAGCGCCCCGTCACCATCCGGCTGCTCGACGGCGAACTCGTTCACGGCTGGATCGAGTATTACGACCACGGCATGGTGCGCCTCACCCGCGACGGCGCTCCCAATCTGTTCATCTACAAGCACGACATCGCCTACATCGCCGAGCGCGACGCGCTGCCGCGCCGCACCCGTGTCTCCAACACCGCGCCGTCGTCGGAAAACGGCGGCCGCGACTGATGCCCCAGCCCGCAGAATTCCTCCGCGCCATGCGCGAAATCGCGCGCCACGCCGGCGCTCTGCTCCAGCGCCACGCCGCCCAGCGCGTCGCCATCGAGTACAAGGGCGAGGTCGACATCGTCACCATCGCCGACCGCGAGTCCGAGCAGCTCATCATGGGCCGCATCCGCTCGCTCTGGCCCACCCATGACGCCGTCGGCGAAGAAGGCACGCGCCGCTCCACCGGCAGCGACTTCATCTGGTACGTTGACCCGCTCGACGGCACCACCAATTTCGCGCACGGCTTTCCCGTCTACTGCGTCTCCATCGGCCTCGAGTACAAGGGCGAGCTGTTCGCCGCCGTCGTCTACGATCCCACCCGCGACGAGCTCTTCTCGGCCGGAAAAGGCTCAGGCGCCGAACTGAATGGCAAGCCGCTCCACGTCTCCGCGACAAAAAAACTTTCCGAAAGCCTGCTGGCCACCGGCTTCCCCGCCCACAAACGCCACAAGAATCCCAACATCCACTTCTACCACCAGATCACCATGCGCTCGCACGGCGTGCGCCGCGCCGGCTCCGCTGCCCTCGACCTGGCCAACACCGCCGCCGGGCGCTTCGACGGCTTCTGGGAATTCAACCTCAATCCCTGGGACGTCGCCGCCGGCGCCCTCCTCGTCACCGAAGCCGGCGGCGCCATCTCCGACATGCACGGCCGCCCCTTCGACCACCGCAGCGCCCGCCAGACCCTGGCCACCAACGGCATCATCCACGCCGCCCTCGTCGACCAGTTCGACCAGATTTTCGCCGGCCGCAACCTCGAACCACTGCCCGACCCGCGCGTGTTCTAGCCACAGGCGCCCTCGCATTCACCACGGACCGTGTGGACGCGGCCGACCCCGCCCGCGGGCCCCTCAACGTCGCAGGCTGTAGCGACGGGCGCCCTCGCCCGCCGGCAACCCACATCTGAGCACTGGGCCGCCACGACCTGCGTGGCGTGGACGCCCTCGTCCGCGTCCCCCCATCACCGCGACCCTGGAGTGCCCACCCTTCCGCCGTCTTTTGGCGGAGGCTGGGAAACATCGGATGCTCCAGCGACCGACGACCAACGACGCCTCCCTGCTAAAATCACGTTGTGATACCTGCGCTCCTCACCCGCGAAATCATCAAGCGACCCTCCCAAGTCCGCCTCCAGGGCCGCATCCTGTTCCTCACCGAAGATCCCGCGCTCATCCGCCGCCAACTGGCCGGCGAGGACCTCCCCTGGGACACGAAAAATCCGGCCGCCAATCCCAAGCTGCGCGACGACATCTCCACCGACGAGATCACGCCCGCGCACATCTGCTTCTTCTTCGACGAAACCCTGGGCGAGTTCCCCTACACCGGCCTGAAGTGCGGCTCCGAACTCCCCATCAAGCGCACTGACGTGAAGAAGGGCGGGTTCGTCGCCGCCGTCAGCGGCAAGCGTCGCGGCAAAGGTTCCAGCCGTGAGCAGTCGCCTTACGCCGAGCGCTCCGCCGGCATCCAGCTCGTCATCGCGGAAAACATCGAGCGCATCTACAAGCAGAACTGCCAGAACCTCGGCGTTCTCACTTCGACCAACTTCTCGCTCATCGACAAGATTCGCGCCGGCCAGGAAATCCCGCTCTCCGAATTCACCGCGGGCGAAGACGAGATCACGCGCCAGGTCATCGAGTACGGCGGCCTGTTCCCCTTCAACGTCGCCCGCATGCAGAAAAAAGTATTTCTGCCGGCTATAACCACGCCCGAACGCCCCATGACGCTGGCGGAAAAAATCTTCGCCCGCCACATGGTCGACGAGCATGGCAACGTCGGCGTCCCCAGCGTCAAGCCCGGCGACACCGGCTTCGCCCGCACCGACCTGCGATTCAGCCACGAGTACGTCACGCCCATGGCGGCCATCTTTTTCGAGCACTTCGTCGGCAAAGACGCCAAGGTCAACGATCCCGCATCTATCCTTTTTTTCCGCGACCACCTCACCTTCCTTGACGAGGTCCTTTCGGAAGAAAAGCGCAAGATGGGGCTGCTCGACCTCGCCACCCAGCTCAAGCTCAAACAGGAAGACTTCGGCAAGCGTCAGGGGATCAAGCTGCACGGCGAGCTCACCGACCGCAAGGGTTCAGAGGGAATCTGCCACTCGGTTATTACTGAAAGCTATGCCCTGCCCGGCCAGCTCAACGTCGGCTCCGACTCGCACACGCCGCACGTCGGCGCCGTCGGCTGCGTGGCCTTTGGCATCGGCACTACCGACGTCTTTAACTCCTGGATCACCAAAGACGTGCGCGTAAGAGTTCCAGAATCAGTGAAGGTTGTCATCCGCGGCAAGCGCCGCCCCAACGTCACCGCCAAGGACTTCATCCTCGTCCTGCTCGCGCTCGATTACATCCGCAGCGGCAAGGCGCTCGCCAAAGTCATCGAGTACTCCGGCGAGGCCGTGGAAGAGCTGAGTGTTGACGAGCGCGCCACCATGACCAACATGGCCGCCGAGATCGGCGGCTTCACCGGCATCGTCGCGCCCGACGTGAAGGTCGTGAACTTCCTCGCCGAGCGCCGCGGCATGGACCGCGCCGAGGTCGAGCGCATGATCGCCGGCCTCTCCAGCGACCCGGGCGCCGAGTACGCCCATGTCATCGAGCTCGACGCCGCTGATATCTACCCCATGGTCGCCACGCCCGGCGACCCCGGCAACGGCAAGTTCGTCCGCGACCTGAACACGCCCGTCCCGGTCGAGATCGCCTACGGCGGCACCTGCACCGCCGGCAAGAACGAAGACATGGACATGTACGCGCGCGTGCTCACCGACGCCGTCCGCCAAGGCCGCCGCGTCGCCTCGTCCACGCGCTTCTACATTCAGTTCGGTTCTCAGGAAACGCGCGAATACTGCGTGCGCAAGGGCTATCTCGACGTCTTCAGGCAAGCCGGCGCCATCGTCATCGAGCCCAGCTGCGGCGCCTGTATCAATGCCGGCCCCGGCGTGAGCACGCGCCCTGACCAGGTTGTCATCAGCGCCCAGAACCGCAACTTCCCCGGACGCAGCGGCCCCGGCCAGATGTACCTCGCCTCACCCCTCACCGTCGCCGCCAGCGCCGTCGCCGGCTACATCCGCGAATACGAACCCGCCACCGAAACCGTCGCCGCCGACTAGCGCACCATCACAACATCACAGGTTGTAGCGGCGGGCGCCCTCGCCCGCCGTTATTCACCACGGACCGTGTGGACGCGCGCGACCTCGCCCGCGAGCACGCCACCAGCAAACACCGGGCGACCACAACCTGCGTGGCGCGGACGCCTTCGTCCGCGGGCTGCAGCGTCACGGAAGTTCGCGTTCGCCTCAGAAATCGGCGCCAATCCGCGCTGTCCGCGGTGAGTCTTTTGGATTTACCCCAGGTTCAGCGCCCGCTTGAACGAACCGCGCTCGCTGGCAATTTTTTCCTGCAGCAGCGTGATCGCATAAATCAGCTGCTCCGGTCGCGGAGGGCATCCGGGAACGTACACATCCACAGGAATGAACTGGTTCACGCCCTGCACCAGCGCGTAGTTGTTGAACACGCCGCCCGAGGTGGCGCACGCGCCCATGCTGATCACCCACTTCGGCTCGGGCATCTGCTCCCACAGCTGCCGGATCACCGGCGCCATCTTTTGCGAGACGCGTCCCGCCACGATCATCAAGTCAGCTTGCCGTGGCGATGGCCGGAATACCTCAGCCCCAAAGCGCGCAATGTCGAACCGCGACGCTCCCATTGCCATCATCTCGATGGCGCAGCACGCCAGGCCGAACGTCATCGGCCACAGGGAATTCTTGCGCACCCAGTTCACTGCGCGGTCGAGCGTGGTCAGGATCACGCCCTCGGGCTGTTCGCCCGCGCCATACGTGACCTGCGCAATCCGCCTCGGATCGTGCTCGCTGCCCACCGCGTTCTCGAACACGGTGTGACCGCTCAGATGCGATTCCGCCGACGGAACGCTGGTGCTGATCTTGTCGGTCTCCGCCATGCCTCAATTATAGATGACGGAATATGCACAACGAAGGACTTGGGTGCCGCAACTCAAGCCTTCTTTGGCTTGAGCGGAATTCCACGTTGAAGGGGCGCGTCTCGCGCCGAACGAGCGCGAGACGCGAGGGAGGCGAGCCTACGCCGCCTTCTTCTGCCCTGACTGTTCCAGTTGATGCAGCAGCTCGTCGGTCACTGCGATCAGGTGATCAATCCACACCGTTTCCCGCAACTGCTGCGGCGGGACTAGGGGCGCGGGAGGAGGCAGCGTGTCCCTGGTGTCCATGACTCTCCTTCTTGATTGTGATCAACCGGCAGACGAGCGTGGCACTCATCAGATGAGGCGCCTGCCTCACCAGTTGTGCGCCAGCTCGCGCCGTCGTGCATCTCCCAAAATCGTTGCGGAGCGTGCGGGTCCGCCATCCTTTGCCGAGCGCCTTTTTGCTCCGCAAATGGCGGGAGCAACCCTCCATGAACCCTGGTTCAACGACCACGGACCGCTCACTGCGGTTCCAGCCTCCGCTTCAGCTCCTGCTGCAGCGCGGCCGCGGCGGCCAATCCGGCCCGCTTGATCTCGTTCGCGCGGATCGCCAGCGGCTCGGGAATTTCGTTCTGTCCCAGAATGATGTCCGCGTTCCCCACGATCACCGCCAGCTGGCTGCTCAGCTCGTGCACGAATTTCAGCACGTCGCTGCCGGTCGCCGGCTCGCCCGCCAGCAATCGCCGGTACGCCGCCTCGCGACGGTTCTCCGGATACCGCGGCCGGCAGCTCAGGATCGCCGCCGCCAGTCCGTATCCGCGGTCCGAATCCGCCTCGCCGCGCACAATGTAGCCGTCGCACACGATCTCCAGGGGCGCCCCGCCGGTAAGCTGTGATGGCAGGGCCAGCCGGATCGCCACCGGCGTGTCTGACGCCAGCGGCTGCTGCGCGCGAAACAGGATTCCGGTGCAGCTCAGGTTTTCGCTCGTGCCCGCGTGCCAGTCCTGCTCTCCGCGGCAGCGATACTGCACCGGCCCCCGCACCGCAAAACGCTGCGACCGGCCGGGTGCACGCCCCGAGGCATCCGTTGGAACCGCCCGCCGTGCGCGCCGTTCAGACCACCACTTCATGAGCCCATTCAAAACTACGCGCGCGTTTCGCGCTAATTACGGAAGCGCAGCGCAGCCGCGCATCCGGACACTCCGGCCCTGTCCTCCTGCCGGGATGATTGGTTACTCGTGGACAACCTTTTCTGGTTCACCACAGACCATCGGCGGAAGTCCCCGGCGCCCGCGTCTGCGGGCGCCCCGCGCGTCCGCCTCTTTTGGCGTTTGGGCGCCGCTCCCATCGCCACGCATTCCGGGCAACCACAGACCGTTTGGCGCGGACGGCCTCGTCCGCGTGCTCGCGCCACCACCGGCCGTGTGGACGCGGACGCCCCCGCCCGCATGGAGGCGCCTCCCGAAAGCGAGCCACGCAACCAGCGCCTACACTCTCCGCGCCGCCCGGCGCGGAAACACGAGACCGTGCGCCTTCATGTCCACGCGCTCCCCGATGAACGCCACGCCCTCGCTCTGCAGCCGCAGCCGCTGCTCTAGCGCGTGCTCACCCCGCAGCAGGATTCGTCCTTGCGCGCCCACCACGCGCTGCCAGGGCAACCCGCGCGAGCCATGCAGCGCCCACACCACCTGCCGCGCCGCTCCCGGATACCCGGTCGCACGCGCCACTTCCCCGTAGCTGGCGACCTTGCCCTTCGGAATGCGCGTCACCGTCTGCCGGATCTGCGCCAGCATCCCTTCTGCTTTCGCCCTACCCATGCGCGCAATGTAGCAGATGCCTGCCCGGGCAGGAACGTAGCGTTGCGTCGCCCGTGTCTGCTTGTTCCGATGTTCTATTCCGCGTCGGACGACCGGAAGCGCCAGGCGGCGCGCTCGCACCTTGCCTGCGAGTCACCCGAGGGCACCGAAATTGTCGTCCTGAGAAACTCGGGTGAGAGAGAAGTCTTTTGTGTCTGCCTTGGCCTACTTCGACGGATTCGTGAAGTATCCCGTCCGATGCCGCGCCGTCATCTCGCCGCTGCCCGCCGGCGGCGTCACCTTCACTTCAATCCGCCGGAACTCCGAGTCTGAAACTCTCCGGCTCGGGTAGTAGCCCAGCAGATATTGCGTGCGCAGCTCTTCGTCAATTTTGTGGAACACCTCGTCCAGCCGCGCTGTCGTGTCCGCGTAAAAATACTTGCCGCCCGTGTCCTTCGACAGCTGGATCAGCGCGTGCTCCCCGCCCGTGTTCCGCCCGGCGCTCGACGCGATCGGAACAATGATCACGCTGTACACCAGCGCTTCCGCCGTGAGCGCCTCGCGCCGCGCCTCCAGGTAGTCCACCTGGCTGGCCGTGTCGCCGCCGTCGGTCACGATCACCAGCACCTTGCGTCCGCGCCGCCCGCTCAGCGCCTCCGATCCCAGGTAAACCGCGTCGAACACCGCCGTCGCCGAGCCCACACGCACGCCATCGATGCCGCGATCGATCGCCTTCAGGTCCGCCGTGAAGGGCACCATCTCCTTCACGACCTCGTCGAACTGATACAGCGACAGCCGGTCCACCGGACGCAGAATGGTGTGCACGAACCGCCGCGCCGACTCCAGCTCCAGCCGGATGTCCTTGCGCGTGCTCAGCGATGTGTCAATCGCCAGCACGATCGAAAGCGGCTGCTCCGCCTCGCGGTCGAACACCGCGATCTTCTGCGGCTCGTCGTCCTCCGCCAGCCGGAAGTTGTCGCGCGTCAGCCCCGCCACCGGCGAACCGTTCGCGTCGAGCACGCTCACGTACACGTTCACCAGCTTCACGTCCACTTTCAGCGTGGTGGCCGGCGCGTCCTGCGGATTTTCGGGAGCCGCCGTTGGCTGCTGCGCGGGAGCAGCGAGCGCGCGCAGAAACAGGATTGCGATGAGGGCGCCGCGCTTCATCTGGTTTGCGTGGCGTCCGGCGGCTCGTCGGGCGAGGCCGAGCGCAGCCCGGCTCCGCTTTTCGCAATCTCCGCCGGAAACGGTTCGCCATCCGCCCACACCGCGCCGTCCTCGAAATACTCTTTTTTCCAAATGGGCACCGTCTTCTTCAGCGTGTCGATGATCCACCGGCACGCCTCGAACGCCGCCGCGCGATGCGCCGAGAAAACCGCGATGAACACGCTCGACTCGCCAACCTCCAGCCGCCCCAGCCGGTGCACGATCGCCGCCTCGCGCACCGCGAACTTCTCCAGCGCCTGCGCCCGCAGCTTCGCCATCTCCGCCAGCGCCATCGGCTCGTAAGCCTCGTAATCCAGATACAGCGTCTTCCGCCCGCGGCTGTGGTTGCGCACAATGCCGTCAAACATCACGATCGCGCCATCCTCCGGCCTTTCCAGCGGCGGCACGATGCTGTGCGCGTCAATCTTTTCGTGCACCATCCCCACTCGCGGATACCCCGGCCCCACCACCGCGCCCTCGCCGCCGCCGCTCACCGGCGGCAGCAGCGCCACTTCATCATTGTTCTTCAGGCGCGACTCCGGCCGCGCGTACTCCTGGTTCACGCTCATCGCCAGCGACGCCCGCCACTTCCCCAGCCGCGGCTCCGCCTGCTCATAGCGCGCCACCAGGTCGCCAACCGTCGCCCCTTCAGGCAGCAACACGGTCTCCCCCGCGCGCCCCAGCACGTCCTTCAGCACCCCAAAAAACAGAACTCGCACCTGCATGATGAGCGCGGCCACGCCGCTCTCCCATCATAGATGATGGAACGCCTAAGTCCGGCTCGCTTGCGGAAAGCGCCGATCGCCTGGCCCGGAGACGCATCCTCGCCAACCTCGCCGAAAACGACTCCCCCGCCCCGCTCAACCTCGTCGTCAACTGGCCCGCCGAACTCAAAAAGAAGTAAGGAGAAGAAACGTTGGTAGAGACGCAGCTTGCTACGTCTCCGCGCTACCTCCGCTCTTCACCCGAGTCATCCTGAGCGAAGTCCGCGCGAATAGCGCGGGCGGAGTCGAAGGATCCCTACCCGCAGCACCGCCCATCGGGCGACCACGAACCCTGTGGACGCGGGCGACCCCGCCCGCGAACACCGCACCACTGCTCCGGTGCACCACATCTGCCCTCCGTTGGCAGATGTGTGCGCCGCTCCCATCAACACGGACTCCGGTCAACCCCAATACCGCATCGAGTCAAGAAAATCCGCGTCATCCGCGGTGAGAAGTTTTTTTCGTCGACGTGCACCCGCCCGTCGCAGGAGCACGGTTCGTCCCATATAATCCCGGCAATGCCCCTGACCTCCGGCCATAAACTCGGCCCCTACGAAATTGAGCCATTTTGGCGGCGTGAGCGATGCCGAGCGCAGCGAAGGCGAGCGGGAGCCGACAGGCGAAATCCTGAGCGGAGCCCAGCCCTTTCGTCCTATCTATCGGAAGTGTCACGGCTCGTTGCGAAAGGGCTGGGCGGAGTCGAAGGATCCCTATGCTAACCTCCGGCTCCAAACTCGGCCCCTACGAAATCCAAGACCAGCTCGGCGCCGGTGGGATGGGAGAGGTCTACCGCGCGCGCGACACGCGCCTCAACCGCATCGTCGCCATCAAGATTCTCGCCGCCAGGGTGGCCGCCAACTCCGACCTGCATCAGCGCTTCGAGCGCGAGGCCCGCGCCATCTCCTCGCTGAACCATCCGCACATCTGCGGCCTCTACGACGTCGGACAGAGCGACGGCGTCGACTTCCTCATCATGGAGTACGTGGAAGGCGAAACCCTCGCCAGCCGCCTCAAGCGCGGCCCCATTCCCACACCGCAACTGCTCACCATCGCCGCCGAAATCGCCGACGCCCTCGACAAAGCGCATCGCTCCGGCATCGTCCACCGCGATCTCAAGCCCGGCAACATCATGCTGACCAAGTCGGGCGCCAAGCTCCTCGACTTCGGACTGGCCAAGCCGCTCGCCACCACGGTCGGCGCCTCGGCCAACTCCGTGCCGGTCTTCAGCGCCGCCGTCACCATCGCCAGCCCCGATTCACCGCTCACCAGCGCCGGCATGATCGTCGGCACCATGCACTACATGTCGCCTGAGCAGATCGAAGGCAAAGAAGCCGACGCGCGCAGCGACATCTTTGCCTTCGGCGCCGTGATCTACGAAATGGCCACCGGCAAGCGCGCCTTCGACGGCAAGTCGCAGATCTCGGTCGCATCCTCCATCCTGGAGAAAGACCCGGAGCCGATCAGCTCCATCCAGCCGCTCGTTCCTCCCACGCTCGAGCAGGTCGTCAAGACCTGCCTCTCCAAAGATCCCGACGAGCGCTTCCAGACCGCCCACGACCTCATGCTCCAGCTGCGCTGGATCGCGCAGCCCTCGGGCGTCGTGCCCCGGCCCGCCGTCGCCGTCTCGCCGCGCAAGCGCGTGCTCACCCTTGCCGGCGCGCTACTCGCGCTCATCGCCGTTGGCGTCGCCGCATTTCTCTTCGGCCGCTCCGCGCAGCCGCAGCCGGTGCTTCGCGCCATCATCACCGCGCCCGGCAAGTTCGTTTTCGACTCGACCGGCGACTACGGCGGCGTGCCTCAGCTCTCGCCCGACGGCAGCCGAATCGTCTTCCTGGCGCATACCGCCAATGCTCCCCGCGGCCTGTGGGTGCGCTCGCTCGATAGCTTTTCCGCACAGCGCCTCGACGGCACCGACAACGCCTACGATCCCTTCTGGTCGTCCGACGGCCGCTCCATTGGCTTCTTCGCCAACGGCAAGCTTCTCAAAATCGCGGCCACCGGCGGCCCCGTCGCTGTGCTCGCCGATGCTCCCAACGCGCGCGGTGGAAGTTGGGGTCCCGATAACGTCATCCTCTTCTCGCCCGACTTTCAGTCCAACATCTTCCGCGTCGGCGCCTCCGGTGGGTCGGCCACACCTGTCACTCGCATCGACACCAGCAAGCACACCACCCACCGCTGGCCGGTCGCGCTGCCTGACGGCAAGCACTTCCTTTACCTCGCCACCAACCACAACGGAACCGGCGCGCAGGAAAACGGCATCTACTTCGGTTCCCTCGACGGCAAGGAGGATCGTCTCCTCGTCGCCTCCGACTCCGCCGGTGACTACTCGAGCGGCTATCTGCTCTATCACTTCGGCACCGCGCTCATGGCGCAACGCTTCGATCCCGCAACCGGCAAGCTTTCCGGCGAGGCTGGTCCTTTGGTGGATCGCGTACGCCACGATGCGGGCGTCTGGCACACCGTCTTTTCCACCTCGGCGAACGGCGTCATGATCTTCCAGCCCGGCGCCGCTGAAACACAGGGCACCCAGCTCACATGGTTTGATCGCAGCGGCAAAAAGATCGGCGCGATCGGTGACCGTGCCCTGTACGTCGATCCTGCGCTCTCACCCGATGGCAAGAAGCTCGCCGTTACCCTGGGCGACCCCCAACTGGAAGTTTGGATCATCGACCTCGAACGCGGTACGCGCAGCCGCCTCACCTTCAGCGCCACCGTCAAGCATGAACCGTCCTGGTCGCCCGACGGCAGGACGCTGCTCTATACCGGCAACGCCCAGGCGACCGGCGGCGCCGCAGCCGCCGTCTATGAAAAGGCAACGAATGGTAGCGGCGGCGAGCAATTGCTCATCCGGGAGCCGGGTTCGGCCGGAGTTCGCTTGCCCAGCTATTCTCCCGATGGCAAGTACCTCGCGTTTATCAGGGCCAACGGTCCGAACGGCTACACCCTGTACGCCCGCGCTACCCAGGGCGATCAAACGCCTTTCCTCGTGGTCGCGCCGCCGAATTCGCAATCCTCCATCATCAACTACCGTATTTCGCCCAACGGCCGCTGGGTCGCCTACACCTCCACCGAAAGCGGCCGCAATGAGATTTACGTCGCTCCCTTCCCGCGCGGCGCGGGCAAATGGCAGGCTTCCACCAACAGCGGCGACGGTCCCCGCTGGCGCAACGACAGCGGCGAACTCATGTTCATCTCCAATCAAGGCGAAGTCACCGTCTGCTCCATCGCCGAGAGCGGCGGCGACCTACAGATTGGCCCCCCCAAGGTCCTGTTCAACGTCAACACGACCGCCGTCGGCCAGCAATACGACCTCTCCGCCGACGGCAAACGCGTCCTCGCCAACCTCGCCGAAGACGACTCCCCCGCCCCGCTCAACCTCGTCGTCAACTGGCCCGCCGAACTCAAGAAGAAGTAAGCACTCCAAAGTCATCCTGAGCGAAGTCCGCGCGAATAGCGCGGGCGGAGTCGAAACACCCCTGCCGCTTCAGCGCCGGCTCGCGCGCAAAAAAACCCGCGTGCCGTTAGGCACGCGGGGAAACCGAAGCAAAACCTTACGCCGCCGCCACCGGATCCGACGCCACAACTTTCTCCTTCTCCTCGGCGTCCTTCCGCTCCTCGATCGGTCCTTTCGGCAGGGCAATCTCCAGCACTTCATCCACGAAACGCACGTAGTGGATGTTCAGGCCCTTGAGCTGCTCCGGCGTCAGGTCTTCTTCCACGTTCATCTTGTTGTCGGCCGGCAGGATCACGTCGCGCACGTTGGCGCGCTTCGCCGCCAGCACTTTCTCTTTCACGCCGCCGATCGGCAGCACGTTCCCGCTCAGCGTGACCTCGCCGGTCATCGCCAGATACGGACACACCGGCCGGTCCGTCAGCAGTGACACCAGCGCCGTCGTGATCGAAATCCCCGCCGACGGGCCGTCCTTCGGGATCGCCGCCGCCGGCACGTGAATGTGCAGGTCGTGATCGCGGAAAAAGTTCTCGTCGATACCGAGCTTCTCCGCGTTCGACCGCACCCAGGTCAGCGCCGCGTGCATGGACTCCTGCATCACCTGCCCGATCTGTCCGGTCATGGTGAAGCCGCCCTTGCCCTTCATCTTGTTCACTTCGATGAACAGGATGTCGCCGCCGGTCGGCGTCCACGCCAGTCCGACCACCACGCCGGGCCGCTGCGTCCGCTCGGCAATTTCGGTGTCCACGCGGATCTTGATTCCGCCCAGGAACTCCTGCACCACCTCGGGTGTGACCTTCAGCGGCTCGGTCTTGCCCTCGGCAATTCGCCGCGCCTGCTTGCGATGCAGCGTTCCGATGTGCCGCTCCAGGTTGCGCACCCCCGCTTCGCGCGTGTAGTGCCGGATCATGAACCGCACCGACTCTTCCGTGATCTCGATCGCGCCCTCGGGTATCCCATTCTCCTCACGCTGCCGCGGGATCAGGTAGCGGAAGGCAATCTGCACCTTCTCGTCCTCGGTGTACCCCTGCAGCTCGATGATCTCCATGCGGTCGCGCAGCGGATCCGGAATCGGATCCAGCATGTTCGCCGTGGTGATGAACAGCACCTTCGAGAGATCAAACGGCACGTCAAGGTAGTTGTCGCGGAACGTCGAGTTCTGCTCCGGATCGAGCGCTTCCAGCAACGCCGCCGAGGGATCTCCGCGGAAGTCGCGCCCCAGCTTGTCCACCTCGTCCAGCATGAACACCGGGTCGTTCGTCTCCGCCCGCCGGATGCCCTGCATGATCTGCCCCGGCAGCGCTCCTATATAAGTGCGCCGATGCCCGCGGATCTCCGCTTCATCGTGCACGCCGCCCAGCGACAGCCGCACGAACTTCCGCCCCAGCGAGTGCGCGATGCTCTTTCCCAGCGACGTCTTGCCCACGCCCGGAGGCCCAACGAAGCACAGGATCGGCCCTTTCATGCTCGGCTTCAGCCGCCGCACCGAGAGATAGTCGAGAATGCGGTCTTTCACCTTTTGCAGGTCGTAGTGGTCGGCATCCAGTATCTCTTTCGCCTTCGGGATGTCCACTTCCACGCCGCTCGACTTCGCCCACGGCAGCACCGCCAGCCACTCGATGTAGTTCCGCGTGATCGAGTAGTCGGCCGCCATCGGCGACATCCGCGCCAGCCGGTTCAGCTCCTTCAGCGCTTCCTTCTTCACGTCCTCCGGCATGCCAGACGCTTCGATCTTCGCCCGCAGGTCTTCCACGTCGCGCGCGTTCTCGTCCTGCTCGCCCAGCTCCTTCTGGATCGCCTTCATCTGCTCGCGCAGATAAAACTCGCGCTGCGTCTGCTGCACCCGGTCCTGCACTTCGGACTGGATCTTGTTCCGCAACTGCTGCACTTCCAGCTCCTTCGCCAGGTGCTGGTTGATCTTCTCCAGCCGGATGTTGACGTCCGCCGTCTCCAGAATGTCCTGCTTGTCGCGCGTCGAAAGCGACGGCAGCGAGCTGGCCACAAAGTCCGCCAGCCGCCCGGCCTCCTCGATGTTCATCGCGACCGTCGCCAGTTCGTCCGAGAGCGTCGGCGACCCGTTCACGATCTGCTGGAACAGCGTCTGCACGTTGCGCAGCAGCGCTTCCTGCGCCGGCTCCTTCGGCGTCACCACCTCGGGGATGACCTCATAAGTGGTCCGCATGAACGGCTGTATCTGGGTGAATTCCCTGATGTGCGCGCGGTCCAGGCCCTCGGCGAAGACGAACAGGCTCTGGTTGGGCATCTTCACTACTTTGTGCACCACTGCCAGCGTGCCCACGCTGTACAAGTCGGTCGGCTGCGGCGCATCCACGCGCGCCTCGCGTTGCGCCACTACCAAAATGGTTTTGTCCTCGCCCAGCGAGTTGATCAACTGCACCGAGCTCTCGCGCCCCACCGTCAGCGGCAACACCGCGTGCGGAAACAGTACGGTATCGCGCACCGGCAGAACGGGATACTCCCGCCCCGTCGGCTTCGGCGCAACTTCGTTTGGCTTGGAAACTGGATTGTTACGGCTCTGCTCTGCCATGGATCTCCTGAGTGTCCATCACTCACAAAAATTGCCAGGATTACGTTGAATAGATGTCGCCCACGACCCAAACGATGCAGACCCAATCCACCGCGGGCCGTGTGGAGGCGGGCGATGTCGCCCGCGTGCTCGCGCCACAAGGACCCCAGACCCAGTCATCCTGGCGTAGCCCGCGCGAATAGCGCGGGCCAAGTCGCTGCACCCCCAACCCCGTGGGAACTATTCCTGCCGCACCAGGCCTTCTCAGCCACGAACCTACGCTTGAAAAAGGCCGCGAAGCGTGCGCCACGCCAGCCCGCGATTGAAAATCAGCGCGTCATCTTACTCGAACCCGAAACCCACCGCCACTTGCACAAATAGAAGTCACCCTCTGATTACCTTCGTGCCCTTTGTGGCCTTTCGTGTCCTCGGTCTTTACCCTCTTCGTTTTGCCTTTCACCGCGCTTTTGCGTTCCAATGATGCGATTTCTCAATTGCTCAATTACCCGGTTCCCATGATCCGCGAAGCACGCCCCGCCGACTTCGAGGCCCTCTGGCGCATCGACCAGGCCTGCTTCGAGTCCGGCATCGCCTACTCTCGGCGCGAACTCGCCTGGTACATGCAGCGTCCCGGCGCTTTCACCCTCATCGTCGAAGCGGAAACCAAGGCTCCCGTCGCCTTCATCGTCGCCGCGCCCCTGAAGAAAGGCGCCGGACACATCATCACCCTCGACGTCCTTCCCCGGGACCGCCGCTCCGGACTCGGTTCCCGGCTCCTCGACGCCGCCGAGCAGCGCCTCCGTGACGCCGGCTGCGCCGCCGTTTCCCTGGAGACCGCCGTCAACAACCACGTCGCCATCCGCTTCTACATGCGCCACGGCTACTCCATCGAGCGCACCATCCCCCGCTACTACTCCGACGGCCTCGACGCCCTCGCCATGACGAAAAATCTCACCTGAGTGCGGCCTTGCCGTACGTCATCCTTCGATGCTCAAGGCCCAAGGATGACACGAGCTAACGGAGCTTCTCTTACACCGTCGCAATGACTGATTCTGTACGAGAGCCGCGGCCGATCGTCGAAGGCATCACCACCCGGTGCGGAAGATCCGCACCTCTGGTCCCGTTTCCTCCACAACGCCCACGCCTCATGCCCCAGGATCGTGCCCGGCTTTATGCCGGTGAGGGTGCCGCGCACCATGTGCAGGTCTGTGCCGCAGATCGCGCTCGCCGTGATCCTGACGACTTCATCGTCGGTCTGCCGAAATCGAAGGAATTCCTAAGCCACGCGCCGCTCGGTCGCCGTCCTCGCCGCCTCGGAGAACAAAGCGATCATTTCGCGATTGAATGCCGGGATGTCCTCCGGCTGGCGGCTGCTCACCCAGTTGCGGTCACGGACCACTTCGCGGTCCTCCCAGATGGCGCCCGCGTTCTCCAGGTCGTCCTCGATGGTGAAATAGCTGGTGACGCGGCGCCCGCGCGCCAGCTTGGCGCTCACCAGCAGCCACGGCGCATGGCAGATCGACGCAATCGGCTTTCCCGACGCGTCAATTTGCCGCACGAATGCCTGCGCCTTCTTCTCCACCCGGAGCGCGTCGGCATTCAGCGCGCCGCCCGGCAGCAGCACCGCGTCGTAGTCTTCCGGATCGGCGCTGCCCAGCGGCAGGTCCACGCGCACCTTGTCCGCCTTCACGTCGTGCTTCATGCCCTGCACCTCGCCCGCATGCGGCGCAATCACCACCGTCCGCGCGCCGGCTTCGTCCAGCGCCTGCCGCGGTTCCAGCAGCTCTGCCTGTTCGAAATCGTCGGTCACCAGGATCGCAACCCGATATCCTTCCAGCGGCCTTTGCATAAGTTCCCCCAGAGTGCCCCGCGGCTCGCTCGCGGCGCAGTCATCTCTGCAAACTTTGATGTGAGGCTGACGAAACGCGAAACTGCTGCTGGACGAAAAGCAATCAGCCCCTGAACGGCTTCAGCGAGGGTGCCCGCCTTTCGCCGGCAACGTGCAGGGGTTGCGGCTGACTGCTGATTGCGGAATGCTGCTTAACGCGCCACCCGCGCGGCGTCCTGCGGCCTTCCCGCCGCGCGATACGCCTCGGCCAAATGTTCGCGGACATCAGCTTCCACCCGCGCCCGCTCCGCTGCCGCCGCGTGCGGCAACAGCCGCGCGGCCGATTCCAGCGCCGCCACGCTCTCGCTGTACTCGCGCCGCGCCATGTGCACCACGCCCAGCGTGTCGGCCACCTCGGGACTGCTCGGCGCAAGCTCGCGCGCATTGCGCGCCAGCGCCAGCGCGCGCTCCAGGTTCGATCCCTGCCGCGCATAGATCCAGGCCAGGTTGTTCGCCGCTACGCCACTCGGCTCGCCGCGCCGCAGCGCGAACTCATAGGCGCGCGCCGCCGCGTCGTATTCGCGCCGCTCCTGCGCCCGCAGTCCCGCCACCAGCGCCGCCGCCTCCAGGCTGGTGCGCGACGCCACCTCCGCCGCCGCTTCCAGCTCGCCGCGCGCCGCGTAGGTCTCCACCAGCGCCCGCGCCGCCGTCCCTCGCGCCGGCTCCACCGCCAGCGAGCGGCGCAAGCAGCGCTCCGCGTCCGCATGCCATCCGCCAACCGCAAAGAGCCGCCCCGTAACCTCCAGCAGCGTTGCCGACTGCGGCGGCGTGTCGGCCACTTGCTCCATTCGCAGCAGCAACGGACGCGGCAGATTGCCCGTGCGGTAGAAGCGTGTCAGCGCTTCCATCGTCTCCGCCGACTGCGGCGCCAGCACCAGCGCGCGCTGAAACTCCAGCAGCGCGCCGCTCATCTTTCGCCTCTCCAGCGCGATCTGTCCCAGCACCAGATGCGGTTCGTACGCCTTCGCGTCCACCTGCACGCCGCGCCGCGCCACGCTTTCGGCCGCATCCAGCCTGCCTTGCGACAACAGGACGCGTGCGTACACCACCAGCGCCCGCAGGTCGCCGGGTTCCTGCCGCACCGCCGCGACAGCATCGCGCTCCGCATCCGCCGGATTGCCCGTCTCCAGCGCCGTCTCGGCCAGCGCCACGTGCGCCGGAAGATATCCCGCGTCGCTCTCCAGCGCCGCCTGCCACTCCTCGCGAGCACTCGACACATCGCCCGACCTGCGCCGCGCCTCGCCCAGCACGAAGTGCGCCGCCGCCGACTCCGGCGACAGCGTGACCGCGCTCGACGCCCGCAGCAGCGCCTCGCTCAAGTTGCCCTCCGCCAGCCCGATCTCCGCCTGCAACGTGCCGATCGTCGCCGCATCCAGTTCACTGCGATGGTTCTCCAGGTCAGCGCGCGCTCGCGCCAGCAGTGCGCTGCGTTCCCGCGGTCCGGTCGCGACCGACATCTGCGCCGCCGCCGCCGCGATGTCCGCCTCGACCAATCGCGTGATCACGGCGTTGCGCGCCTGCCGTGCTGCCGCGGCCGCCGGGCTCTCGTCGCCGCGATCGCAATGTCTCGCACCGGCCGGCGCCGCCTCGCCGCGCAACAATAGCTGCCCGTAGCGCAGGCTCGCCTCATCAGGACGCCCCGCGCCCAGCTGGAAGTCCGCCAGTGCCGTAGGCTGCGCCGGTTGCATCGCGTCCACCTTGCGCAGCAGCGCCACGGCCTCTTCCACTCTGCCGCTGCGCTCCAGGAACTGCGCCAGGCGCAGGTTCGTCTCCGGGGTGTCCGAAGCGCGCGCCGCATCGCGATAGTTGCGCTCCGCCGATTCCACGTTTCCTTCCTGCTCGTCCAGCCGCGCCAGCCCCAGCAGTGGCTGCGCGCTGCCCGGCGCCGCCGCCGCGCTGCGATAAAGCACGGCCCGCGCCTGGTCCACTCTATCGAGCTGGTTGTAAAGCTCGGCCAGCAACAACGACGCCTGCGTGCGCCGCGGATCAATCTCCAGCGCTCGCGAAAGCGCGATCACCGCCGGCCCGCCGCGTCCCAAGGTCGCCAGCGCTGCACCGATCATTGCCAGCGCATCCGCGTTATCGGGATTCCTGCGCGCGATCTCGCTGCCCATCTCCAGCGCCTTTTCCGGCGAGCCCGCCGCCAGGTAAAGTTCGGCCAGCCGCTGCCGCGCGCTATCGTTGCCGCCGTCCAGGTCGAGCGCCCGCTGATACGCGATGAACGCGTCGCTCGCCCGCTGCATCTGCCACAAACTCTCGCCCCGCTGATATTCGATCCGCGAACGCATCCCAGCCTGCTTGGCCTGCACCAGCGGCAACAGCGTGTCGTACACCGTCAGCGCCGCCGCCGGACGCGCCTGCGCCTCGAAGCGTTCCGCCCGCGCCATCTGCCAGCGCACCATCCGTTCGCAACCGGTTGTGAGGAAAACGATGGAGAGAAGAAAGAGAAGCCCCGCCCCGCGCCGCATGAGAAGTCAGATGACAGAGAACCAGCCGCGGATTGCCGGTCAGGTTGTTTCTACGGATGATCTGCGCGCTTCGCGTTGGTGGGATGCCACCCTGAGCGAGAGCCGGGCGACGGTGAGGCCCGACGAAGGATCCCTGCCTCGCCCGTGCCCTTGCCGCGAATCCAACTGCCGCCGGCCAAATGCCAACTGCTAATTGCCGCTCACAACTGCACCAGCTCGTTCTCCGCCATCGTCTTCAACTGCCCGCACGCGGCATAGATGTCGCGCCCGCGCGGCTTGCGCACAAACGCCGGAATTCCCGCCTCGATCAGGATGCGCTGAAACTCCGCCGTCCGCGTCTCCACCGGTGTTGCAAACTCAATGCCCGGCCCCGGATTCAGCGCGATCAGGTTCACCTTGGCCCGCATACCGCGCAGCCGCCGCGCCACCTCGCGCGCATGCTCGGGCGCATCGTTGACGCCGCCAAGCAGGACATATTCAAACGTCAGCCGCTCTCGGTTGCGCAGCGGAAATGCCCGCGCCGCCGCCAGCAGTTGCTCGCTGTCCCACTTGCGATTGATCGGCATCACCTGCGTGCGCAGCTCGTCGTTGGGCGCGTTCAGCGAAATCGCCAGCTTGGGACGCACTGGCTCTTTGCCGAACTCCTCGATCCGCGGCACGATCCCCGCCGTCGACACCGTCATGTGCGACTCGGGAATTCCCACGCCCTCCACCAGCAGCCGCACCGCCTTCATGAAGTTCTGGTAGTTCAGGAACGGCTCGCCCTGCCCCATGAACACCAGGTTCACGCGCTCGCCGGGAAGTGAAACGCCGTGATCGTTCAGCACCGCCATCACCTGGCCGACGATTTCGCCCGCCGTCAGGTTGCGATGCAGCCCGAGCAGCGCCGTCATGCAGAACCGGCAATCCACGGCGCACCCTATCTGGCTCGACACGCAGATCGTCGCCCGCGCCCAGGCGGAGCGCCCGGTTACCCGCGCTGACCGTGCCCCACGTTCGCCGGCGCCTTTCCTGTGCCGGCCACCCTGGGAACTCTCCGATCCCGCCGGACCACTCGCGTCCTCATTTCCCTCTTCCCCGCCATCTCCCTCCGGCATCCATACCGTTTCCACGCTCTGGCCGTCGGGAAATCCAAACAGATACCGCACCGTTCCGTCGACCGACGTAAACCTCTTCTCCAGCTGCGGTTGCGTGATCGCAAACCCGCGAGCCGCCATCTCGCTGCGCAGCGACTGCGGCAGCGTCGTGAACCGCGCCAGCTCCGGCAGCCGGTGCCGGTACATGCCTTGGAAAATCTGCCGCGCCCGATATTCCGGCTGCCCCAACTCCGCGACCACCTCGCTAAGCTCTTGAAGGGAAAGCCCTAAAAGTTCGTTTTTTGGGGGCGACAGCATGCTTCGACTCGGCGTCTGTCATTATAGATGTCGCCCATTCGCCACTTCCCGGGCACCCCGCAGGCACATCACACGACAAATCATCAGCTTACGACCACCTTCCAGAAGGAATCGCAAGTGTCTGACCCACAACCACTTACCGGCATGACGCCGCCGCCGGACCTGTGTGACAATGGAGTTGCCAGCAGCCCCGCTCTGCCGGACTTCCGCGCCACCATGGTCAAAGACGCTCGCAACATCCGCCGCGAAGTTCTCCCCAACGGTCTCACCATCCTGACCGAGGAGATGTCGCACCTGCGCTCCATCTCCATCGGCATCTGGGTGAAGAGCGGCTCGCGCCACGAAGAGCCTGAGCTCAACGGCATCTCGCACTTCGTCGAGCACATGGTCTTCAAAGGAACCAACACCCGCACCGCGGAAGACATTGCCCGCCAGGTGGATTCCATCGGCGGCAACATGGACGCCTTCACCGCCAAGGAGTGCGTCTGCTTCAACATCAAGGTCCTCGACGAGCACCTGCCCGTCGCCCTCGACGTGCTCAGCGATCTCGTGCTCAACCCCGTCTTCGATACCGAGGACATTTCCCGCGAGCGCGGCGTCATCCTGGAAGAAATCAAAATGGACGAGGACAATCCCGACTACCTCGTCCACGAAATCTTCACCCAGAATTTCTGGAACGGCCACCCGCTCGGCAAGCCCATCCTGGGTACGCGCGATACCGTGCGCCGCTTTGAGCACGATCTGCTGCACGACTACTGGAGGCAGCGCTTCTACCCCGGCAACCTCATCATCGCCGCCGCCGGCAATCTCAAACACCAGCACTTCGCGGATCTGGTGCGCAACCGCTTCGATTCACTCCGGCCCGGCAAGAATGGTTTCCACGAAACCGTTCCCCAGGTCGTGCCGCGCATCATCATGCGCAACAAGAAATCACTCGAGCAGGTGCAGATCTGCGTCGGCGTTCCCTCCGATCCCATCTCCCATGAAGGCCGCTACGCCGGCTACCTGCTCAACACCATGCTGGGCGGCGGCATGAGTTCGCGCCTGTTCCAGAATGTGCGCGAGCGCCAGGGACTGGTCTACACCATCTTCAGTGAGCTGAACCCCTATCGCGACACCGGCTGCCTCTCGGTCTACGCCGGCACCTCGCGTGAATCCGCCTCCAAGGTGGTGGAGTCCGTCGTGCAGGAGTTCCGCGACCTCAAGTCCAAGCCCATCTCCGACGAGGAGCTGCGCCGCGTCAAAGACCAGCTCAAAGGCAGCCTCATGCTCAGCCTGGAATCGTCCATGTCGCGCATGTCGAACCTCGCGCGCCAGGAGATGTATTTCGACCACTTCTTCAGCCTCGACGAGATCATCCGCCGCGTCGAGCAGGTTAGTCGCGAAGAGCTGCGCGCGCTGGCCGAACGCTACTTCCAGACCGATGCCATCGCCGTGACCGTGCTCGGCAACCTGAACGGCATGAAGATCACCCGCGAGCAGCTCGCCTGCTAGCTCAAAAGTGACAGAAAACGTATTCAACTGTTGACACTTTCTGTCAATCAAACCATCATGCGTCTAAAATTTGGCCACCGGTCGGGCCTCCGGCCCTGTTGCGAATCGCTCACAAGACATTGAAAACGCACGTCCGGAAGCTTAGGCACCACAGTAATCCCCACATTTTCCGCAACTGGCATCCGGCATGCCCCTATAACTGCCAGATGTAAGCCGGGGAAAGCTTACAGTGCGAATTTCAACGAAAGAGGATTCAATGCGGAGACAAAAAGGCTTTTCGCTGATCGAACTGCTGATCGTGGTGGCGATCATTCTGATCATCGCCGCGATCGCAATTCCGAACCTGCTGCGTTCGCGCATCGCCGCCAACGAATCGTCGGCGGTGGGCTCGATCCGCACGCTCAACACAGCTGAAGTCACC
>DASRER010000040.1 GCA_035651995.1 Terriglobales bacterium
CACCCGGCTCACCTTCGCCGGCTGCAGCGCCTTCTCCGCGAACACCACCGGATCCTCGTGATACTCAATAATGTCGATCTTTTCGCCGCGGAGCTCGCGGATGATGGACTGCACGCGCATGCCTTTCATGCCGACGCAGGCACCCACGGCGTCCACGTCCTTGTCCTTGGACATGACGGCGATCTTGGTGCGCTCGCCGGCCTCGCGGGCAATGGCGCGGATCACGACGGTGTTGTCGTAGATTTCCGGCACCTCGGTCTGGAACAGGTGCTGCACCAGCTCCGGCGCGGCGCGCGAGACGACGACCTGCGGGCCCTTGGCGGCTTTTTCCACGCGCACGATGACGACGCGCACGCGCTCGCCGACGGCGAACGACTCCAGCCGCGACTGCTCCTTGCGCCCCATGCGCGCTTCGGCCTTGCCAATATCGAAGATCACGTCGGGGCCTTCCATGCGCTTGACGGTGGCATTCACGATTTCGCCGACGCGCCCGATGTACTCGTTGTAAACCGTATCGCGCTCGGCCTCGCGCACCTTCTGAAAGATGACCTGCTTGGCGAGCTGCGCGGCGATGCGCCCCAACACGTCGGTCGCTTTGGGAATGCGGATCTCACCCCCGGGCTCGGCGCTGGGATCCAGACGGCGGGCTTCGTCCACGGTGAGCTGGTTGAGCGGATCTTCCACCTGCTCCGGAGTCTCCACCACCTGCTTGACCACGAAGGCGCGAATCTGGCCGGTCTCCTTGTCCAGCTCGGCGCGGAGGTTCTCCTGCGTCTTGTAATATTTGCGGGTAGCGACGACGATCGCGTCCTCGACCGCGTTGACCACGATCTGCGGATCGATGCCTTTCTCCCGGCTTAGCGCGTCAATGGTGTTGTACAGCTCGCTTGCCATAATCCGTTCTCAGTTCTCAGTTGGTGGTTTCCGGTTTTTGGTTCCACAAAGCAGAAACCAAAACCAGAAGCTCACCGTCAAAACTCCGGCACCAGGTTGGCCCGGTCAATGTTTGCCAGCTCGATCTCGAGGCGGCGAGGGGGATGCTTCCTTCCGCCTCCGACTTCGAGCGCAATGCGTCCGTCGTGCAATCCTTCCAGCCGTCCCTCGAAGTGGCGGCTGCCCTCAACCGGCTCGCGCGTGGTTACGCGCACGCGGTTGCCGGCGAAGCGCTCATAATCGGCGGGCTTCACCAGCTTGCGATCCAGCCCCGGCGAGGAAACTTCCAGCACGTACGAGCCTCCGGGCACGGCGTCCTCGACATCGAGGATGGCGCCGACCTCGTTGCTGACCAGGGCGCAGTCGTCGTGAGTGATGCCGCCGGGCTTGTCAATGAACAGGCGCAGCATGCGCGACTTTGCCGCACCGCGAAACTCCACGTCCACCACTTCCATGCCGTGCGTGGCCGCGACCCGCTCGGCGATGCCGCGAATCTGGTCGAGATTGAGCGCCATGGCTGCGCCGCCGGCCGTTCGCCGCGGGTCGTTGGCCAAGTCGCGAGCGAAGTGCCGGCACCGCAACAATGCGGCGAAGGACCAACGACTGCGGACTGACGACCGCCCCCAAAAATAAAGTGGGCTCGCGCCCACTGGTACTGCTCGCCGAAGCTTGCCCGTTGGCGCCCTTCCCGAGACACCCGACATCCGGGTGCCGGGGCGACGAGCGGCGCACACGGTGACCCACCCCGGGGTCCCAAACTGCGCCTCTGCGCAGGCTGAGGGCAGAACGCTGTGCTACACAGCAGTTGCTCCCTAGTATTCTACGCTGGAATCAACTAAAAGACAAATAACGACGGTGCGCCAAATTACGGTCTTTGTATGAGATGCCCGAGGGCGCGGCGGCGATTCACGGGCAATGCGGCCTTTGTGCCTGGCGCAGGGGTTTGCTGCGGCGTTCCGGGGATCCTTCGGCACTGCGATCATTGTGGCATTTCTTCCAGGCTGCGAGTGGCCCTTCGCGGCAGCCAGTGCACTGTTCCACTGCGACTGCTCTCCGGCAGACCTCGCTTAGCCAAGCTGGCGCTCGGCCCGGCACAGAACACGCGGCCTGCGATTCAGGTGAGCGCAGCTCTTGTACGCCGCGACTGGCGGGTGCTACAGTGGCGCGCCCGCAATCCGGCCCCTTCCATATCAGGCGTACAGCGCCGCCGGGCCCAGCTCGGCATAACAAGGAGGCCCGCGATGCATCTCGCTTCCGATTTCCGCCCCACCCGGTTGGTTTCTTCTCTGCTCCGAGTCCATCTGTGGAGGCGAGCGCTGGCACTTATCATCGGTGGCGCCTGCCTCGCCTCGCCGGCGCTCGGCCTGGAGAGGCGCACGGGCGACACGGTCGTGGTCGCCAAGGATGAGACGCTGGACGACACGCTGATCGCGCAGGCGGACACGCTGCGCATCGAGGGCACGGTCACCGGCAACGTGATCGCCTTTGCCCGGCGCGTGCTGGTGACGGGAACAGTACGCGGCGACCTGATCTCCTTCTCCCGCGACCTGGAGATGGAGGGCAGGGTGGAGGGCAACACGTTTTCCTTTGCCGAGGAGGCGGACATCCGGCGCGAGGTTGGCCGCAGCGCGATGACCTTCGCGCGCTACTGCCGGCTCGACCGCGAGGCGCGCATCGCGGCCGACCTGCTGGCATTCTGCGCCGAGGCCGCGCTGAACGGCGCCGTGGGCCGCGATGCCAGCGCCTTCGCCAGTTCCGTGGACGTGGGCGGTAACATCGAGCGTAACCTGGCCGCCAGCACCGGCCGGCTTACGCTGGCGTTGCCCGCGCGCGTGGGCGGCGACCTGACCGCGAGGGTGCGCAGAGCGCAGGATGTGAAGATTGAGTCCGGGGCGACCGTGGCTGGCCGCACCGACATCCGCATCCGCCCCCGCAGAAGCGATTTCCGGCGCGCGGGCTTCTACGTGGGAATCGTGATCAGCATTGCGGCGGCATTCGTCACCGGCTTGATCCTCTTCTGGCTCGTCCCCACCCTGTTTGGCGCTCGCCCGGTCACGGCCGGTGATTACGCGCGCAGCCTGGGCATTGGTTTCCTGGTGTGCGTGGCGATCCCCATCGCCGCGGTGATTGTCGGGATTACGCTGATCGGACTGCCCATTGCCCTGTTCAGCCTGGCCGCCTGGCTGGCGGGCCTCTATGCCGCCAAGATTGTGATTGCCGCCATCGTCGGCCGCGCGCTTCTGCGCCCGCAGCCTGCCGCGCGTCCCTCGGGCCGCATGGGAGACTTCGCGGTGGCGCTGCTGGTGGGACTGGTCATCGTGTACGTCGCCATGAATCTGCCCATCATTGGCGTGATCGTAAAATTCCTGGTGATTCTGACCGGGCTGGGGCTGATTGCCATGCAGGTGAGAAGGAGAGGGGCGGCGGCGGGCACCGTTACCGCATCATAGTTCATCGCTTTTGAAGGGCCGTTCTTATCCTCGATAGAACACCTTGGCGTCCCCGCTCCGTCTGAAGCGTGTGCTCCCAGACGCGTAAAACGTGCCAACCCTTCGAACGAAGCTCGCTGTTTATCCTACGATCGCGTTCACGATTACGAAGCACTTTAGACTGCCAGTAGCGGCGGTTATCTTCCGGCAGCTTGTAACACTGCGGACACGCGTGCCAGAAGCAACCATCAACAAAAACTGCCAGCCGCTTTGACGTA
>DASRER010000041.1 GCA_035651995.1 Terriglobales bacterium
GCGCCGTACAGCTGCAGCGTCGAGGGCAGGCCGGGGTCCATGATGGTCTTGGCCTCCACGATCGTCACAAGGTCCTTTTCGATGACCACCGCGTCCGCCCAGCGGCGGAAGTTCGCCAGCGCGTTCCAGGGCAGACCGGGAATGTCGCTCACGCCGGGAATCACCGGAATCGGCCCCAGCCGCACCTGGTTGATGATGCGAGCACCAGCAAACCTGTGTGCGAGGAAGCGTGCTAGAAGACCTGCTTCGCGCTGAGACTGTGGAACTCCGGGCATTCTCCCCAACTCCCGCCAATTTGCACATTAAAGGCATCTCCTGATGATATTGTCAAGCCACCATATGTGGTGGTCTGATGGCGCATCGAGCGCAATATGTTGTGGTCATGCGACCGCGACCGCCACCAGGAGTGCAAATGGCTTCAATTACCCCGCGCAAAATCACCGACGCCACCACGGCAGTCAACCACTGGCAGGAGTCCACCTCGACCGCCGGCAACCGCTGGCTGGAGGGCTTCCTCAACCCGCGCCGCGATCCCAAGGCCGCCATGATCGCCTCCGAGAAGGCTTGGGAGAATGGAGTCAACCAGGCGGTGGCGCGCAAGGCCTTCGCCAAGGGCGCATCGCAGATCGACCTGCAGGAGATGGCCGACACCGCTCAGAACGTGGGCGTCAGCGCCTACCAGCAGGGCACGCAGGCCCGCGTCCACAAGTTCGGGCGCAAGATCGCCAAGGTTATCGCGGCGGAAAGCGCGCTCATCGACAAGGTGCGCGCGATGCCCGACGCGACCATCGCCGAACGCGCCGCCCGCGCCGCGTTCTGGATCACGGAGATGGCGAAACTGCGCGGCACGTTCTAAGGCGCGCAACCAACCACGCCCTACAGCGAGGCAAAAAAATGTCACCAGAAGTTCAGGCCATGACCCCGGCGCAGCGCATGACGGCGGGCTACTGCCCCGAATGCGGGCTTAACCTCACCGGCATCAACGTGATCTCGCACTCGCGCGAGCACTGGCCGCAGGTCATCCCCGATCGCGCCGACACCCAGGAAGCGCGGGTCCGCCAGCGCATGATGCAGAACTACTACGACGCCCAGGTCGCCGCGGCCGCGGCCGCCGCCGCCCAGGCCGCACAACCCGCAAACCCAACGCCCGCAGCGTAACGGAGCGCACACGCGATGTTCCAGCTGTCAGCCTATTTCGCATCGATCGCCAACACCGCCGCCGACCAGCAGGTCGCGGCGATCGCGGACGGCCTCATTCCCACGCGCGACTCCGCCCTGGTCGTGCCGGCGGACATGCACAAAGTCGTACTGCTGCACGCCTTCGGCACCAATCTCACCGTGGCGAAGGTCAAGCCCGCATCACACCGCCGCTTCGGCGACTACTGGATCGAGCCCATCGCCAACGCGATCGGCGGCGCGGGCGCGACCACTCCGTACCTCGATCTGACCGATGGGCCGGGCGCCGGCGCCCCGCTCGAGCTCGACCCGCAGGAAGAGCTCCCGTTCTACGCGCAACAGAACTCGGCCGGCGCGCAGAACGCCTACGGCTTCGTGATTTTCGCGGATGGCCCGCTGCGCAAGCGCGAGGGCAAGTTCTTCACCGTGCGCGCCACCGGCACGACCACTTTGGTGGCAAACGCGTGGTCATCGGTGTCGCTCTCGATGGACACTGGGTTGCCGGCCGGCCGCTACGCCCTGGTGGGCGCGCGCGCGAAGAGCGCAGGCCTGCTCGCTTTCCGCTTCATCATCGTGCGCCAGAACAACCGGCCCGGCGGCCTCGCCTTCCAGGGCGACACCAGCTTCGAACCGACCGGCCAAAGAAACGGCGGATGGGGCATCTGGGGCGAATTCGACCACCTGTCTATCCCGACGCTGGAGGCCTTCTCGACCTCGGCCGACACCTCGGAAACCGTCTGGTTCGACCTGGAGAAGATCGCGTAACCGGCGCGAGCAACCTATGCCCGAGCAAATTGTCTTCAACCGCACAGCCAGCAGTGCGCCGGCGGCCGACGCCGCCCTGGCGGTAGCTGACGGGACGCGAAAGAAGCTCATGTTCATGAACGTGAGCTACGGCAAAATCCACATCTACCCGCGCTCCGGCGTCCCGCCGCTGCCCAACAACATCATTTTGATGCCGTGGTCCGATCCCCTCATTCTAGACCTTCGCGAAGACGGCGATCTGTGCCTGGCCGAGTGGTGGGGCGGCTCCGACGATGGCATACTCGCCCACAACCTCATAATCGCCGAAGTGCTGGAGGTTCCGTAACCACATGCGATACGGCGGTTTCACACCAGCCGATTGGGCTTACCTGCTCAGCGGCGACTACCACATCTTCGGCGGCTTCGCCAACGTCGCGGCGGTCGCCGCCCAGAACAGCGAAGCGCAGCTGCAAAATCCCACCGGATCGGGCAAGCAGGCGTTCCTGCGCGAGCTCTGGGTGTCGCTTGCCACCGCCGGCGACGTGGTGCTGACCAGCTTCGCCACCCAGCTGGGCACCGACGACGGCGCCGGTGTCGCCCTGCATTTCGGCGGCGGCGCGGCAAAATCGCACGTGCGCCACACCACCAACGCCGGCATCCAGGGCACGCAGTTCGGCCGCTTCTCGCTGCCGGCCGGCCAGGCCGTCAACGTTCTCAAGGACTGGGACGTTGCGCTCGATCCCAACTCCGGCCTGCTGGTCGCCGCGGTTACGGTCAACGTCGCGATGATAGCCAGTTTCGTGTGGTCCGAGAATAACTAGCCCGCAGGCGATGAGCCTTCATGAAATACTGCAAGCAGCACAAGCCGCCGCGCAAATAGGTTTCTCGTTCGTGGTGTGCTGGTGGCTACTCACTCGCCACGACAAGTTGTTATCGACCTTGCTAGAATTCGAGCATCGCGAAAAGGAAGCTCTGGAACGAATCCTCAGCGTGCTGGAGAGAAGGAACTGACCATGCAAGCGAAATACTATCTGACCGTGCTCGGGAGCGCCGCCGCGGCCGTGCTTCCGGTCGTCACCCCGATCATCCCGGCCCCCTTCAATTTTGTAGTCAGTGGACTACTCACTGTCGTATTCAATTACTACCATCTCAACCAGCCCGCGCCACACTGAGTAATAGTTTGCCCTGCGTTGCCAAGCACAGCTTGAGGGCAGCTGCGTATAACGCAACGGATAAAGCGCAGCGATGGATACTGCAATGAAAGTAACCCTGAAGTGGCAAGAAAACGACGTCACCCTGACCGCGTTTGAGATGGACTTGCCGCTGACGCAGGACGCGCTCGACGCCCTGGCCGCGACCGTGAAGTACCTGCGCAGCCGGTTAGATCCCGGTTATTTCGCCAAGCAGCTGTTGGGCATGCAGAACCCGCGGAAGCTGCCGCCAGCGCTCGAGAACTACGTTCACAAAGTCCAGGACGCGCTCGATCGCCGCGATGGCTGACGCGCCGCAGATCGAATGCACGGCGCCGCCGTGCGCGCACGAGGCGCTGTGCCGCGCGTCCAAGGCGAGACAAACATGGCATTCGATTTCACCCATCTGCCCGGCGGCGGCGGCGACACCGGACCGCTAGTGACCGGCCTCGACGCCGGCGTCAATGCCGGCCTGTGCGTCGGGCTGCTCGATGCGCTCGCGTGCCTCAGGGCCGTGGTCGATGTGTTCCTGCTCATCTTCGATGAGTTCTTCGGCCAGATTTTCAGCGGCCGGCCGAAGCTCGGCAAGGACAGCGCCACCGATGACGTAGCGCTGTTTTTCATCCCGTCGCCCAACCCTGTCATCAAGTTGTGGGGCATGGGAATCCGCATTCTCGAGGCGCAGGGAATACCCCTGTCAACCTCCAATCCCACCGCGCGTCAGAAGTACATCGACCTGGCCACGGCTGTGCGCGCCGACCTTGTCCGCCAGTTCGGCGCGCTCGACGGCGCAAAACTCTACACCGGGTACGCGCAGCTAAGCAGGCTCAATCAC